>NZ_JAQVGQ010000028.1:6395-18606 GCF_028696615.1 Immundisolibacter sp.
GTCGCGGATGGCGCGCCAGTTGTCCTCGTCAGCCACGCGCTGCACCACGTACTGGTCGTCCTCGGGCGCGAACTCGTACATGTCCATCTCGCGCATCAGCCGCCCGTGCAGGAACTGGCGCAGGAAGGACGCGTCGCGGTCCGCCTCGCGGATGCGAAACAGCGTCGCCATGCCGTCACTCGGCCCGCCGTAGCGCTCGCGTTCCTCCGGGGTCGGGTTCTCGCAGCGGCGCAGGATGTCGTGCCACAGCCGAAAGCCCAGGTAATACGGGTTTATGCCGCCCGGGTGCGGGCGCACCACCTGCGAGTGGTGGACCATGAACTCCATGTGCAGATCCTCGGGCAGGTCGAGGCTGCTGAGGATGCGGTGGTGCCAGAAGCTGGCCCAGCCCTCGTTCATGATCTTGGTTTCGATCTGCGGGATGAAGTACTGCGCCTCCTCGTGGACGATGGTCAGCAGGTCCTGCTCCCAGCTCGCGAGGTAAGGGTTGTGGTCGCGGATGAACAGCAGGATGTCTTCCTCGGGCTCGATCGGCACCCGGCGCAAATCCGGCGGCGGCAGATCGGGCGCGCGGTGGATGTCCGGGTACGGGTCGTGCCGCGGGCGGGCGGCGTCGATGGCGCGGGCGCGCTGTTCGGCCTCGCCGATCTTGCGCACGCCAAGATTGCGCCGGCAGTTGAACGACAGCGCGTGGGCGGCATCGAGCAGCGCCTCCACCTTGTCGATGCCGATGGCCGGATCCTCGACGTAGCGGCGCACGCGGTCGGCGCGCGACTTGAAGTTGGCGACCGTCAGCTCCGGGTGGGTATGGCGGAACGTGAAGTTGTTCTTGAAGAAGTCGTTGTGACCGTACACGTGGGCGATGGTGAGAATCTGCAGGCACAACGAGTTGTTGCGCATCAGATACGCCACCGAGGCGTCGGAGTTGATGACCATCTCGTACGGCAGGCCGCTTGCGCCGTGGTCGTAGGTGGTCTTGAGCTTCTCGAACGACTTGCCGTACGACCAGTGCGGGTAGTGCGCCGGCATGCCGTGGTAGGCCATGTAGCCCAGCATCTGCTCCTCGTCGCAGATCTCGAACACCTGCGCGAAGCAGTCGAGCCCGAACTCGGCCGCCTTCTCGCGGATGCGCTCGTCCCAGGCGAGCAGCTCGTCGACGTCCCAGCTACGCATGTTCGGCCTCCGCGGCGCGCGCCGCCCGGTCCTTGTGCAAAAAGGCTTTCAAACCCGGCCAGATGTCGTCCTTGCCGTGGATGGTCAGCGCGTGGAAACCGTCCGACTTGATGCGCGCGAAGGTGTCCAGCATGGAGCTTTCGAAGATGCCGCGCCCGGGCGGCTTGATCTCGCCGTAGCCGAACAGGTTGGCCACCTCGCAGATCGCCTCGGCGGCCTGCACGGTCTTGTCGTTGTCGCCGGGGAAGTTGTCACCGTCCGAGCAGTGGAAGGCGTAGATGTTCCACAGGCTCGGGTGGTAGCGCTCGTTGATGACCTCAAGGCACTTCTGGTAGGCGGACGAGATCACCGTGCCGCCGGACTCGCCCTTGTGGAAGAACTCGTCCTCGGTCACCTCGGACGCCGCCGCGTGGTGGGCGATGAACACGATTTCCACTTCCGCGTAGCGGCTGCGCACGAACTGATACAGCAGGAAGAAGAACGACCGCGCCAGGTACTTTTTGGTGGTGTCCATCGAGCCCGACGTGTCCATCATGCAGATCACCACCGCGTTCGACTGCGGGCGCGTGTCCGGCATCAGGCGCCGGTAGATCATGTCTTCCTTGCGGAACGGGAAGCGCTGCGCGGCGTCGGTGTTCGGGTCGGGCTGGGGCGAGCCCTGCGCGATCTGGCGGCGGATGCGCTGCAGCGCCGTGCGTTTTTTATCCAGATGCACGCGGATGCCGGCGCGCCGGAAGCCCTTGCGCTGCAGCGCGTGTTCGGACGGCAGCAGGCGCAGCTTCTTGCGCTCCAGGTCCGGCAGCTGCAGGTCCTCGAACATGATGTCGATCAGCTCTTCGAGGCTGATCTCGGTCTCGTAGTAGTCCTGCCCGGGCTCGTTGCCGCCCTGGCCCTTGCCGGCGCCGGACTGCTCGCCCTGGCCGACGCTCTGGCCGACCTCGGTGTCGCCCTCGCCGGTGCCGACGCCGGGCTGGTTCTTGCCGTACACGAAGCGGTACTCGCGGATGCCGCGGATCGGCACCTTGACCATGCGGTCGCCGGAGCGGCCGATGATGGCCTCCTCGGCCACGATGTCGCCGATGTTCTCGCGGATCGCCTGGCGCACCTTGTGCCGGTGCCGGGCGCGGTCGCTGGCGCTGCGGTCCGAGCGCAGCGAGTCGCCGCTGAAGGCTCTGAACTGGGAATGCAACATGGCTACCCCTCCGTTGGGCCGGCCCGCGGCACGCCGCGGCCGGCTGTAACTGCGCGTGTCAGTCCTTCCACAGGTTGTTGGCCGCGTACTTGAGCACCACTTCCGCCGAGTGCTCGGTGTAGCCGAGCTCGAGCATGCGCTGCACCAGGGTGTCGTACTTGTCCCGCTGGTCCTCGTCGCGGGTGCGCGACTTGGTGACGATGCGGCTCATGTCGCGCACCGAGTGCAGCAGCTTTTTCTCCAGCGCATCCCGCAGCGGCTCATACGCCCGGTAGTTCACCTTCTCGCCGCGTCGCGTGGCGGCCCACAGGTAGGACATCACCTCCTGGCGGAAGCCCTCGGCGGCGGAGCCGACGATGCCGATCTGCTCCTCGACCGATTTCAGGAAGCCCTCGTCCGGGCGCAGCTCCTCGCCGGTGTTGCGGTCCTTGACCTTGGACTTGTTCACGTAGGCCTCGGCATGATCCAGGTAGTTCTGGAACAGGTCCTCGGCCTGCTGCTCGAACGAGTACACGAAGGCGCGCGTGACTTCCTTCTCCAGGATGTCGAGGTAGGCCTTGTGCAGGGTGTCCTGCAGGAATTCGAGGTACTGCTTTTTGGTGTCCTCGGCGAAATCGGCGCGCTTGACCATGTCAACCAGCGCCTCGCGCACGTTGATCGGGTTGATGCCGATGTCCGGGTTGTCGGCCAGCGCGTTGTCGAGCGCCTTCATGATGAAGCGCGTGGAGATGCCGAACAGGCCCTCGCGATGGGCTTCCTCCTGCAGCGAGCGGGCGGACAGTTTCAGCGTGGTGCCCTTCTTGACCACTTCCTCGCCGTCGTACAGGCGCAGCTTGGTCATCAGGTCGCACTTGGCGCTCGGCTCCAGGCGCGACAGGATGGCGAACATGCTGGCGATCTCGAGCGTGTGCGGCGCGATGTGGGCGCGGAACTGCGACTCGCGCAGCATCTTCTCGTAGATCTTGACCTCTTCGGTCAGGCGCAGGTTGTACGGCACCTTCACCACCACGATGCGGTCCATGATCGCCTCGTTGGTGTGGTCGGCCTTGAACTTCTGCCACTCGGCCTCGTTGGAGTGGGCGATGATGGCGCAGTCCACGTACACGGTGCCGTGGCGGCCCGGCGCCGGCACGAACTTCTCCTGCGTGGCCGTGATCATGGTGTGCAGGTACTCGGGCTCGTTCTTGAACACCTCGATGAACTCGACGATGCCGCGGTTGCCGACGTTGAAGGCGCCGGACAAATCCAGCGCCCGCGGGTCGGACTCCGAGTAGCGGTCGAGCTTGGAGATGTCCACCGAGCCGATCAGCACCGAGGTGTCCTGGTTGTTCGGGTCGACCGGCGGCACCACGCCGATGCCCTGACGGCGGTGGCGGGAAAATGCCACCCGCGCCACCGGCACGTCCTCGTAGCGGCCGCCAAATTCGGCATCGAGCCGGTGGCGGCAGATCGGGCACAGCTCGCCTTCGATCGGCACGCCGAGCACGTCCGAGAAACTGCGCCGCAGGTGCACCGGCACCAGGTGCAGCGGCTCTTCGTTGATCGGGCAGCCGTCGATGGCGTACACCGGTTCGGTTTCTTCCAGAGCACGCTGCAGCTTCACCACCAGCGAGCTCTTGCCGGCGCCGACCGGGCCCATCAGGTACAGCACCTGGCGGCTTTCCTCGCCACGCAGGGCAGCGGAGTGCAGGTAGCGCACGATCTGCGCCAGCGAGCGCTCGATACCGAAAAAGTCGTTTTCGAAGTAGCGGTAGCTTTTCAGGCGCTCGTCGCCGAACAGGCGGTTCAGACGGGGATCGTCGGTATCACCCAGCTCCCGCACCCCGGCACGGGTCACCGCCTCGTACAAACGGGCATGCGCCAGCTTGGGGATGCTCGGGTCCTCGCGCACCAGTTCCAGATAGTCCAGGAACGTGCCGGTCCAGCTGTGTTCCTGGCGCGCCTTGCGGTCTTCACCGATCAGCTCGGCGAAAGATCCAAACGTCGTGCCCATGTAACGACCTCCGTCGTGTGTCTAGCCTGTCTCGTGCGTCAACTACCCTTTTTCTGTTTTGCCATTGATGTGTAAACACCGGTGTCCCCGATGGGACACCCCCGGCCCCGCTTGCCCGCGTTCATCGCGGGTGATGCAGGAAAAATGCCGGGGGTCGATGTCGCCTCCCGAAGTCACGAGTATCAAGACCCGTGCCAAGTCGAGGAACCGTTCTGGCTCCTCGGCGCCGGCCACAGCGCTGCGCCGTGCCAGTTTGACCCGAAACGGCGCGGCAAGTTGTACGAGTGTCGCACCGCCCTGGTGCAGGGCCTTTGGTAACGCGTTTGCGCGCCACAGGCAAATGTCGGGCGCGCTGCTACCATGCACCGAATCCATCTTCCCCGTGATCCGCTGCCGCGAACGGCACGCGTGTAGTCGCATGAATTCGACCCCTTTCGATCCCCAGCGCGACGTCGAGATACTGGCGCGCGAGACGGTGTTCCAGGGCTATTTCCGCGTCGATCGCTACACGCTGCGCCACCGGCTGTTTCGCGGCGGCTGGAGCCGGCCGATCCAGCGGGAACTGTTCGAGCGTGGCCACGCCGCCGCGGTGCTGCCGTACGATCCCGAGCGCGACCGGGTGCTGCTGATCGAGCAGTTCCGCATCGGCCCCTACGCGCACGGTGGCGCGCCGTGGCAGATCGAGATCGTCGCCGGCATCCTGCACGAGGGCGAGAGCCCGGCCGAACTGGCGCGCCGCGAGGCGCTGGAGGAGGCCGGCTGCGTGCTGACTTCCGAGCTGCTGCCGGTGGCCGCCTATTACATGAGCCCCGGCGCCGTCAGCGAGCACATGACGCTGTTCTGCGCCCTCACCGACCTGGCCGATGCCGGCGGTATCCATGGCTTGGACCACGAGGACGAGGACATCCGCGTGCACGTGCCGACGTTCGACGAGGCGATGGCCTGGCTGGCCGCCGGGCGTATCCAGAACAGCCCAGCCATCATCGCCCTGCAGTGGCTGGCGCTGAACCGGCCACGCCTGCGGGCGGGCTGAAGCACATGCATGCCGACCAGGAGGCATCGGTGGAATGTTCGATC
Organism: Immundisolibacter sp.; assembly: GCF_028696615.1. GTDB lineage: Bacteria > Pseudomonadota > Gammaproteobacteria > Immundisolibacterales > Immundisolibacteraceae > Immundisolibacter. The sequence continues at coordinate 11,831 of NZ_JAQVGQ010000028.1, forward strand.
GCACCCTTGCGGTGCCCGCCGCAGGCGCTGCTGTTCGACCTGGACGGCACCCTGGTCGATTCGGTGCCCGACCTCACGCGCTGCGTGAACGCCGCCCTGCAGGCGGTCGGTCGGCCGCCGGTGAGCGAGGCGCAGGTGCGCGGCTGGGTCGGCAACGGCGCCGCACGTTTGTTGCATCGCGCCTTGACCGGCTGTCGCGACGGTGAGGCGCCGGCTTCGCAGCATGCGGCTGCCATGGCGGTGTTCGACGCCTGCTACGGCGCCGAGCCGTGCCGGGACAGCCGTCTTTATCCAGGCGTGGCGCAAACGCTGGCGGCGCTGCGCTCGCGCGGTTTGCGCCTGGCGGTGGTCACCAACAAACCCAAGCGTTTCGTCGGCCCCTTGCTGGCGGCGCTCGGAATCGGCGACTGCTTTGCCTGTCTGGTTGGCGGCGACAGCACGGCGCGCCTGAAACCCGACCCGCAGCCGGTCGAAACGGCGCTCGCCGAGCTGCGCTGCCGGGCGTCCGATGCGCTGCTGGTCGGCGATTCGCGCATCGACATGGCGGCCGGGCGGGCCGCCGGCGTGGCCACCGTGGCGGTGCGCTACGGCTATGATCCGGACTGCGACTTCCCGGCCGCGGGGGCGCTGGCGGTGCTGGGCAGCCTTGGCGAATTGCCGGCCCTGTGGGGCTGGCCGGCGGTCGGCTGATGGTGGTCGCCCGGGGTTACGAGGTGTTCTGAGATGCCCGAAGCCGTCGTCGATCGCGCCGCGCCCACATGGCAGCCAACGGCCGTGCTGGTGGTCAGCCAGCGCCCGCGGCCGGGCCTAGGGCGCATTCCGTCGATGTTCGAAGCGCTGGGGGTGCCCGCGGTGGCGTTGCAGGCCGGCCAGATTGGCGGATCCCTGCCGCCGCCGTTTCATGGCGCGCCGCACGAGGTGGCGGTGCTGGCCATCGACCCGGAATCGGCCCGCGCCGCCTGGTTGGCCGGGGCCGGTCTGGTGGCCGGGCTCGGCAGCGGCTTGCACGGAGCGGCGCTGCGGCAGGCCGGTGCCGAACTGCTGCTCGAAGCGCCGTCCGAGATCGGCAGCGGCAGCCTGCTGCTCGCCTACGCCGAGAAATTCGCCAACCTGCCGCCGCCGGCGCTCGGCGCGTGGCGCGGACGGCCGGTGGCACTGATGTTCGATTTCGACGGCACGCTGGCGCCGTTGCCGCAGCGACCGGCCGACGGTGTGCTGCCGGCGGCCATGCGTGAGCGGCTGGTCCGGCTGTTGGCCCGTCACCCGCTTGCCGTGGTCAGCGGCCGGGCGCTCGCCGACCTGGCGACACGTCTGGCCTTGCCGGCGGCGTACCTGGGCGGCAATCACGGCCTGGAACTGCGCGCCGCCGATTACGATCCCGAACCGCTCCCGCAGCCGGCCGGCTGGCAGCCGCTGCTCGACGCCGTGCATGAACGCCTGGCAGGACTGCCGGCCGAACACCCCGGTTGCGTCGTTGAACACAAGGGGCTGACGCTGGCAGTGCATTACCGGCAGGTGGCGGCGCCGGCCGTGGCGGCGCTGCGGCGCGCCGTGGTGCGGGCGGTGGCCGGCTTCGACGGCCTGCTGGTGGAGACCGGCCGGCAGGTGCTGGAAATCCGCCCGGCCATCGACTGCGACAAAGGCACCGCGGTGACGCGACTGCACGAGCGCATGCAGCGCCTGCTCGGGCCATGCACGCCGGTTTTTTTCGGCGACGATCTGGCGGATGAGGCGGCCTTCCGCGCCGTGCGCCGGGCCGGCGGTTGCGGGGTGCTGATCGCCGACACCGGCCGACCGACCGCTGCCGATTACCGGCTGGATTCGCCCGAGGCGTTGCTGGCTGCCCTGGACGCGCTGCTGGTGTGAGCCGGCCGCGTGCTTGATCGACCCAGCGTTGCCGGTCGGGGGTGGCAGGCCCGGCGAACCGAAAAAATTCCAGAAAGGGAATTTTTCAGAAGTTTCCTCAAGGCTCGTCGCGGCGGCGAAATTCGCCCTCGATGACGTGCACCTCGACGTGGCCGTCGGCTGGCGGCCCGGCCAAGCGTGCCGCCAGCCGGCGGCGCAGTGGCGGCACCAGCAGGCACAGCGCCACGGCATCGCCGATGAAGCCCGGCACGATCAGCAGTACACCGGCGAGCTGCGCCAGCAGCAGTTCCAGCATCGGCTGGGCTGGCGGTTGTCCGCTGGCCAGCGCACTGTGCAGGCGCCGCAGGCCGAGCGTGCCGTAGTGGCGAATGACGGCGCTGCCGGCCACGGCCGCCAGCAGCAGCAGCAAAAAAGCACGGCCCGCGCCGATGCGGGCACCGACCGCCAGCAGCGAATACAGCTCGGCCAGCGGCAGGGCGATCACCAGGGCGGGCACGAAACGGCTCATCGGCGGGCACTGCCCGGGCCGTCACTGCGCGCGGGCTGCGGCGAGGCTGGGCGTGTGGCGGCTGGACATTCAGCAGTTGCCTTTTTTGGCCTGCCCCGGCGGGCAGAAGTGGCCGCGGTGGTGATGGTGGTCGTCGTGGTCGTAGTCATGTGCCGGGTACTCGACGTAATCATGCCGGTCGTGGTGATGGCGGTCGTCGTCGGTGGTGATGGCCGTACCCACGGCGCCACCGACGGCGCCGCCGACGATGGCACCGCTGCGGCCGCCCACCTCGTTGCCGATGGCGGCGCCCGCCGCGCCGCCGAGACCACCGCCGATGGCGGCATCCAGCGTGTCGCCGGCGTGTGCGCTTGCCATGGCGGCCACGCCGAGCAGGGCAAAACAGCAGGCTTTGATCGTTTGCATGAAGAGTCCCCGGGTGGCATTGGATTCGAGCGTGTCGGCCACGGCCGGTGGCCGTGTCGCACGCCCAGGCGAGTGGAAGCGGGGGCAGTCTGGCAGAGCCTTGCTGAACGCTTGCTGAATGGAGTCTGCCTCAACGATTCGCGGCCAGCGACGGGTAGAAGCGCTGGTTCATGCGCTGGTAGTAGGCCATGAGGTTGGCCGTACGCTGGATGCGCTCGCGCATCGGGTTGTCGATGGGCGGACCGACGAAGCTCAGGATGAACGCGTGCGCGGTGGCGTCGACGCTGGTCGGCACGTCACCGAGCAGAAAGGCCTTCTCGCCGAGCAGCACCGACAGCGCATCCATGTCGGCAAAACCGAAGCCGAAAATCTCGTCCCGGCTGTGCCGGCCAAGGCCGTGGCCGATGAGGTTGCGCCTGAGGGTGCGCCGCACCAGCGGCGGCACGATCACGCGCAGCGGCCACGGCAGCCCGCCGAACAGCGCCTCGCGCACCGCGCGGTAGCCGTTGTCCTCCATCCAGCGGCAGTGCAGCAGCACCCAGTAGGTGCTGTCGTGCAGCATGCGGTTGATGACGTGGGCGCGGGCGCGCTGCTCGGCGGTGAGGTTGGCGTCCACCCGGTCGCCATATTTGTCCTTCAGGTACTGGATCGCCAGTTCCGAGTCGCCGATGGTGCGGCCGTCGTCGCGGATGAAGGGAATCTTGCCCTTGGGCCCCTTGCGGGTGTCGCGCTCGGTGATCACCTCGAACGGCAGGCCGGTCATCTTGAGGTACAGCTCGAGCTTGATGCAGAACGGGCTGGGGTTGGGTAAACCCCAGGCGGGGGCGAACTGGTACAGCTCGATCATGCAGGCTCCGAAGGGCAGGGGGGCAGTACCCCGGCTGCGCACAGCGCCGCCCGGGCGGCGGCATCGTAGCCGATGGCGCCCAGCAGCGCCGCGGTGTCGGCGCCGAGCGCCGGCGCATCGGTCGGCGGCGCCGGCAGGCGTGCGCCGTCCACGCGCACGGCAAAGTCGGGCGCGGGCGCGCCGGGGTGTTGGTCGGCGAGCGCTTCGGCGACGGAACGCACCCGCACCAGCGGCAGGCCGTGGGCGGCGCCGAAGGCTTCCCAGTCGGTCGCCGTGCGCGCTTTGAAAATCGCCGCGAGGCGTTGCTGCAGCTCGTCGCCGTGCATCTGGCGCGCGGCCACGGTGGCAAAGCGCGGCTCGGTGAGCGGCGCGCCTTCGGCGCCGAGCGCGGTTACGAAACCGCTGAAAAAATGATTCTCCAGCAGCCCGGCTGCCAGTTCCGCGCCGTCGGCGCAGGTGAACACGTCGTTGGCCGGGTGCAGGTGCGTGCGCGATGTCGGCGGCGCGAGACCCCGGCAGGCGGCGAGACTCAGCGCCGCGTCGGTGATCGAGGCATCGAGATACGCGCCCTCGCCGGTGCCGGCGCGGCGCAGCAGCGCCGACACCACGGCGAGCGCCGCGAACAGACCAGCGGCGGTATCCGCCACCGGCACGCCCGGCCGGCGCGCGGGTCCGCTCCAGTGGCCGGGCCGGGACAGCGCGCCGGCGGCGGCCAGATACGTGAGGTCGTGCCCCGGCCAGGCGGCGCGCGGTCCCGTTTGTCCAAAGCCGGACAGCGCGCAGTAGATCAGATCCGGCCGTGCCTGACGCAGCGTGGCGTAGTCCACCCCGAGCCGCGCCGCCACGCCCGGCCGAAAGCCTTCCAGCACCACGTCGAAGCCCGCCACCAGGCGCTGCACGAGATCGCGCGCGCCGGCGGCCTTGAGGTTCACGCACACGCTGCGCTTGCCGCGATTGTTCATCGCGAACAGGCCGTCCGGCAGGTGGCGGCCGGGGTCGCCGCCCGGCGGTTCGAGCTTGACCACCTCGGCGCCGAGCGCCAGCAGCTGCGCGCCGGCGAACGGCCCCGGCAGGAACGGCGCGAGCTCCAGCACCCGCACGCCGGCGAGCGGCGAATACATCAGTACGACTTCGGCAGGCCGAGCACGCGCTCGGCGATGTAGCACAGCACGAGCTGCGGGCTGACCGGCGCCAGACGCGTGATCATCACTTCCCGCAGGTACCGCTCGACGTGGTACTCCTTGGCGTAGCCGAAGCCGCCGTGGGTCATCACCGCCTGCGTGCAGGTCTTGAAGCCGGCCTCGGCGGCCAGGTACTTGGCGGCGTTGGCGTACGCGCCGCAGTCCTCGCCGCGGTCGTACAGCGTGGCCGCCTTCAGCATGGTGAGGTTGGCGGCTTCGAGCTGCGCCCAGCACTCCGCGAGCGGGTGCTGGATGGCCTGGTTCTGGCCGATCGGCCGGCCGAACACCACGCGCTCCTTGGCGTATTCATTCGCCTTGCGCAGCGCCGCGCGGCCGATGCCGATGGCCTCGGCGGCGATCAGGATGCGCTCGGGGTTCAGGCCGTGCAGCAGGTAGCGAAAGCCCTGGCCTTCCTCGCCGATGCGGTCGGCGACCGGGATTTCGAGCCCGTCGATGAACACCTGGTTCGAGTCGACGCACTTGCGGCCCATCTTTTCGATCTCGCGCACCTCGACGCGGCTGCGGTCGAGGTCGCAGTAGAACAGCGTCAGGCCGTCGATCGGCCGGGCGGTTTCCTCCAGCGGCGTGGTGCGGGCGATCAGCAGCATCTTGTGTGCGTGCTGGGCGTTGCTGGTCCACACCTTTTGGCCGTGCACGATGTAGCGGTCGCCGTCGCGGCGGGCGAAGGTTTTCAGATGCGTCGTGTCGAGCCCGGTATTGGGCTCGGTCACGGCAAAACAGGCGCGCTGCTCGCCACGGATCAGCGGCGGCAGAAAGCGCTGACGCTGTTCCTCGGTGCCGAATTTCACCACCACGTTCGGCCCGAAGAGATTGAGATGAATGGCCGACGCGCCGGACAGGCAGGCGCCCGAGGCGGCGATGGTCTGCATCATCAGCGCCGCTTCGGTGATGCCGAGCCCGGCGCCGCCGTAGGCCTCCGGCATGGCGATGCCAAGCCAGCCGCCGTCCGCCATGGCCTTCACGAAATCGAGCGGAAACGCGCCGTCGTGGTCGCGCTCGAACCAGTAGTGGTCGTCGAACGGCGCACACAGGCGCTCGATCTGCTCGCAAATGGCCTGCTGGTCGGCAGTCAGCGAGAAATCCATGGTTCCTCCTCGTAGCCTGTTTTTGGCGTCAGCTTGGTGGCTCGCCTGCCGGGCTTGTCGTGGCAGGTGTGCCGGTTGGTGGTGGCTTCGGCCGGCGCCCGAACAGGCGCAGGATGCCGCCGCCGACCTTGCGCAGCGCCCGCAGCACCTTCGGCAGCAGCCAGGCGACCAGCGCGATGAACGCAATCAGCAGGCCGATGAACAGCAGCGGGTGATTGAGTGCCGCCCACATCCCGCCGAACACCGCCACGTCCTCGGCCACCGAGGCGGTCCAGTTCGAGAACGGTTCCGGCGAGGTGTTGATCAGCAGGCGCGTGCCGGTCTTGGTGGCGTGGCTGGTGGCGGCCAAACCGCCGCCCAGGATGCCGGCGGCGATTTCGAGCGCGGGTGTCACCTCGCCCACCGCGCCGGCCGCCAGCAGTGCGCCGGCCGGAATGCGGATGAAGGTGTGCAGCGCATCCCAGCCGCTGTCGACGCCGGGCGTCTTGTCGGCGAAGAACTCCACCGCGTACATCAGCCCGGCGGCGCCGATCACCAGCGGATCGGCCAGCACCTGCAGGTCCGGCGGCAGGGCGAGATCGCCGCTGGCGCCGGCGAGGCCCAGCACCAGCAGCGCCGCGTACAGGTTGATGCCGCTCGCCCAGCCGACGCCGAGCGTCAGCGCGAGCGTGCGTACCAGTTCGTGGTAGGTATCCAAGGCGGGCGCACCGGCGGGCAGGGACCAAGCCGGCAGTATCGCATGGGGTGATCGGCCGGCTGGCGGCGGGCGCTGTGGCTGTGCGGTGCACGGCCGATGACCGCCGGGGCGGCGGCAAGGCGTGAGCTGGCGTCCCCAAGGGGATTCGAACCCCTGTTGCCGCCGT
>NZ_JAQVGQ010000220.1 GCF_028696615.1 Immundisolibacter sp.
CTGGAAAACGGCTTTGCCTTCCTGAACCCTTACGGTTTGCCCTATCTACCCGGCTCCGGCGTCAAGGGTGTGCTGCGCCAGGCGGCACGGGAGTTGACCAGCGGCGACTGGGGCGATGCGCACGGTTGGCGGGGTGATGACGAAAAATCGTTTTCCGTCGTAATCCAGAAAAAGACCGTCGCGCTTTCAATGTGCGACGTGCTGTTCGGCCGCGAAACCCGAGATGGAGACGCCGAGCACGTCCGCGGCGTGCTGTCGTTCTGGGACGTGATCCCGCAGATCAAGGGCGACAGCCTGCACGTCGAGATCATGACCCCGCACCAGGGGCACTACTACCAGCAAAATCGCGATCGCAAGACCGGCGACAGCGTCTCGCCCCACGAATCCGGCCAGCCCATCCCGATTCCGTTCCTCACCGTGCCGCCCGGCTCCGGCTTCGCCTTTCACGTGGTCTGCGATCTGCCTCGCCTGCACCGGCTGGCGCCCGAACTGGCGCAGGACGACCGCTGGAAAACGCTGCTCACCGCCGCCTTCGAGCACGCCTTTACCTGGCTCGGTTTCGGCGCCAAGACCGCGGTCGGGTATGGGGCGATGCAGCGGAATCAGAGGGCACAAAGCGAGCGCGAAGCGGCGCTTGCAGAAAGCCAACGCGCCGCCGCCCGCGCGGCGATGACCGAACAGCAGCGAGCTATCGAGGATTTTCGGGAACTGTTTGAAAAAGCCCGCGCCCGCGGCGCCCACCAGCCGGGCAGTGAGTTCGACGCTCAGCGGCGGGCCTTTTTCCAGACCGCCCTGGCCTGGACCGATCCTGTCGAGCGCGGCGCCGCGGCCGCTTTACTGCGCGAAACGATTGCCTGGAGCGGCTGGCCGGGCAAAAAGGAGCGTAAGCAGGAATTCCGGGACTGGCTGGCAAAGCTGGAGGGCGCGTGACCACCTACTTCGTCACCCGCCACCCCGGCGCCGCTGACTGGGCGCGCGAGCAAGGGCTCGCCGTGGACCGTGCGCTGGCGCATCTCGATCCGGCGCAGGTGCAGGCCGGCGACGTGGTGATCGGCACCTTGCCGGTGAACCTCGCCGCCGAAGTCTGCGCCCGGGGCGGGCGCTATCTGCACCTCAGCCTCGACCTGCCGGCCGACTGGCGCGGGCGCGAGCTCGGCGCCGCCGACATGCGCGCCTGCGGCGCGCGCATCGAGGAATACCGCGTCGAGCGGGTGGCCTGATGGACGCCGTGCGTGCCTTCATCGGCGACTGGCTCGACCCGGTCGCCACCGTGCTCGGGCTGTTGTCGCTGGTGCCCATCGTGTGGACCTGGTGGGACGTCACCTTCGGCCGGCGCCGGCGCGAGCGGGCCTTGCTGCAGCACATCCGCCGCGCCCCCGGCGAGCGGCCGGCCATCCTCATCATGGATCTTTTGCCAGGCAAAAACATCCGCGCCGCGGTCGAAAATTACCGCCGCGCCGAGCCGCCGCTGGCGGCCATCCCCGACGAGCGCCTGGTCCAAATCGAGCGCGACGAGTTCCTCACACCGGACGACATGGCCGACCTCTACCGCGAGCTGCGCGCCGCCGCCGCGCGGCTGCTGGCGGCCGGTACCGACTGCATCCACTACTTTCACGCCGGGCCGGGCATCGTCGCGGCGCTGGTCGGTGCCGAATTCGCCAACGGTGCGCGCGTGCTGCTCTACCAGTACGAGGCCGGTACCTATCGGTGCTTCGGGCCGCTGCGTCTGCCCTGACCGCGGCAAGCTTGCCGCGGCCGCGCGCAGGCCGGGCGGCGTGTTCTGATGGCCTCATCGCCACCGACCGAGGCCCCGCATGCCCGCCCGAACCCTGTACCTGGCCGCTTACGACGTGTCCTGCCCGCGCCGCTTGCAGGCCGCGCTCGACCGCGTGCGCGCCCACGCCACCGGCGGCCAGAAATCCGTTTACGAGTGCTGGCTGACTGCAGCCGAGAAAGCCGCGCTGCTGGCCGACATGGCCGCCGTGCTGGACGAGCGGCAGGACCGGTTCTTCCTGCTGCGCCTGGACCCGCGGGCACGCCCGGTGGCGCTCGGCAGCGCCGTGCCGGCCACCGACCCGCCGTTTTTCTACGCCGGCTGACATGCCATGACCACGCTGTACCTGGACCGCAAAGACCTGACCGTGGCCCACCACGCCGGGCGCCTGCGCCTGCAAGCCGGCCCGGCAGCGCAGGACGTGCCGCTCGCGCTGCTCGAACGCGTGGTGGTGGCCGCCGCCGTGCGCCTGGACAGCCGCGTGCTGGGGGCGCTGGCCGAGCGCGGCATCGGCGTGCTGCTGCTCGGCCCGCGCAGCGGCGAGCGTCTGGCCATCGTGCACGGCCGCCCCCACCAGGACGCCCGCGTGCGCCTGGGCCAGATGCGTCTGGCGGACGACGGCGCCTTCGCGCTGGCCACCGCCAAGCGCCTGGTGGCCCACAAACTGCGTCGCCAGAGCCGCCTGTTGGCGCAGGCGCGCCGGCTTCGGCCCGACCAGTCCCGCGCGCTCAGCCGCGGCATGGCCACGCTGGAGGCGCTGTTGTCGGCGCTCGCAGGCTCAGCCGACCTGGCCAGCGTGCGCGGGCTCGAAGGCGCTGGCGCCGCCGCGCACTTTCAGGCCCTGGGCGCCGTGCTGCCGCCGCAGCTCGGCTTTGCCGCGCGCCGCCGCCGGCCGCCGCCGGACCCGGTCAACGCCGCCCTGTCACTGGGCTACACGCTGCTGCACTTCGAGGCTGTGCGCGCCGCCTACGCGGCCGGGCTCGACCCGTACATCGGTTTTCTGCACGGCCTGTCGTTTGGGCGCGAGTCGCTGGCCAGCGACCTCATCGAGCCGCTGCGCCCGGCACTCGACGGCTGGCTGTGGCGCCTGTTTGCCACGCGCGCGCTGCGCGCCGAGCACTTTCACACCGAAGCCGGCCGCTGCCTGCTCGGCAAAGCCGGCCGCGCCGTGTTCTTCGGCGCCTACGAAACCTTTGCCCGTCCACAGCGGCGTGTTCTTCGCCGCCTGTGCCGCCACTTGGCTGCCGCCGCCCGCGCCGCCTGTCCGCCCACCCTCGGCGAGGAAACCGATGACGCGTAAAACGCTCTACCTGGACGGTCGCACGCCCGTCCGGGTGACGCGCGTCGGCCCGGCGCTGGAAGTGCACCATCACGACCAGTCGCCCGCCTGGTTTCCACTGCCGCGGCTGTCGGCCATCGTCTGCCGCGGGCCGGTCGGCTGGCAGGGCGACGCACTGCAAGCCTGCATCGAGCATGGCCTGGTGGTGGCGTTTCTCGACCTCGACGATCGCTGCATCGGCATCGCCAGCGGACGGCCGACCGCGCGGCTCGACCTCGGCAGCCGGCTCGAGCTGGCCAGCGTGCGTCCCGGCTGGGAAGAGCGCTACCAGACCTGGCTGCACGCCCAGCAGCAGCGTCGTGCCCGCTACACCTGCCAGGCGCTCGGCTGGCCCGACGAGCGGGACCTGCGCCGCCTGCGCCAGCGCCTGCACGACGCCCTGCAGGCGCGCTTTGGCGCCCAGACCGCCGCCACCACGCAGCGCCTGACCAGCCTGCTGCAGACCGACATCGCCGCCGACCTGGCCACGGCCGGACTCGCGCCCGAGCAACTGGTTGGCCTCGGCCCGGTCGGGCACCTGGCGGACGACCTGCTCAGCCTGCTGCAATGGCCGCTGCGCGGCCGGTTGCTGGCGGCCGCCGACGCCATGGCCCTGCCCACCCTGCACGCCGCCGCCGAGTTCTACCATCAGCACCTGCGGCCGGCGCTCATGGCCACCTGCCGGCGCACCATCGCCAGCCTGTGGAGCCTGGACCTGTAACGCCGCCCATGAACACCCAAACCTGGCTCATCGCCTACGACATCCGCCACCCGCGCCGTCTGTCGGCGCTGCACCGGCTACTCAAAAAACACGCCCTGTCCGTGCAATACTCGGTATTCGTAGGCCGCTTCACGCGCCGTGGCATCCGCCACCTGCAGGCCCTCATCAGCAGCATCATCGCCCCGGAAGACGACGTGCGCCTGTACCCGCTGCCCCAACAGCCCGACTGGGTGTTCTACGGCCGTCGCCTGCTGCCTGATGGCGTATACCTGCCCGAGCCCGGCCTGCCCGGTCTGGCGGCCGACCCTGACTTGGCGCCCCAGCCGCAGCAGCGTCAAGCCCAGCCGCAGCTCGTTGATAACGAAGGAGGAAATTATTGAGGCAGATTGAAGGCAGACCTGATTAAGAAGGGATTAAGACT
>NZ_JAQVGQ010000221.1 GCF_028696615.1 Immundisolibacter sp.
TGAAGATCTCGCGCCCCATGCCGAGGTGGCGGGCGCAGGCGAAGGCGACGCCGGGGTGGCGCTGGCGCGCGCGCTCGATGGCGGCCGGCAGCTCCATCTTGACGTGGCCGGCGGCGTTGAGGATGAAGGGAATGGTGACGACGTGCCGTGCTCCGAGCGCGGCACGGTCGAGGCCCTCGTCGAGCAAGACCTCGGCGTGCTCGATGAAGCAGGTCTCGATGCGCCAGCCAGGGTGGCGGTCGCGCCACTGGGCGGCGAAATGCAGGATCTCCTTGTTGCCCTCGCGATTGCGCGAGCCGTGGCCGACGAGGAGGATGGCGGTGTCGTTCATGCGGATTCTCCGGTGGGCAGGCCGGCTTCGGTGGCAGGCGCGGAGGCCTTGCGGAAGCGGTGGCCGAAGCCCGGGTCGTAGAGCTTGGAGCGGGCGATGTCGGGCCAGTGGCGGGCGCCGAGCGCGGGGCTGGCGATGATCATGGCCTGGCTGGCGATCTTCTCGTCCTGGCAGCGGCGCTTGATGTCGGCCAGCGTGCCGCGGACGATCTTCTCCGCGCCCGGCCAGCTCGCCTTCTGCACCACCACGATGGGCGCCTCTTCCGGCCAGCCGGCGGCGCGCAGCGCGCGCTGCACCTCGTGCAGCAGCGTGATCGACAGGAAGATGCACAGCGTCGTGCGGTGCGCGGCGAGCGCCGCCAGATCCTCGTCCGGCGGCATCGGCGTGCGCCCGGCGACGCGGGTGAGAATCACGGTCTGCGTCACTTCCGGCAGGGTCAGGGTCTCACCGGCTGCGGCGGCCGAGGCCATCGCCGAGGACACCCCCGGCACGACCTGCCAGGTGATGCCGGCCGCGTCCAGCGGGCGGGTCATCTCGACCAGCGCGCCATACAGGCCGGGGTCGCCGGTCTGCAGGCGCACCACGGTGTGATGGCGGGCGCAGGCGTCGAGCAGCCAGGCGCTCATGGCCTCGAGCGTCATGTCCCTGGAGTCGCGGATCTCGCAGTCGGCCGGCGCGTACTGCGTGGCCGTGCGGTCGACCAGCGAACCGGCGAACAGGATCGCTCCGGCCTGCTCGAGCAGGCGGCGGCCCTTCACGGTGATCAGGTCCGGGTCGCCGGGTCCTGCGCCGACGAACCAGACCGTGCCGGGTATTCCGGCCATCAGCCGCGCGCCGGGACGGCGAAGCAGAGCTGGACCAGCGGGCGATGCGCCTGCGACTGCAGCAGCCTGACCACGGCCACCGTCAGCACCGGCTCGATCAGCACCACCGGCAGGTAGGCTGCGGCAAAGGTCATCCATTCGGCGAAGGGTGTGGCGACCTCGCCCATCGACAGCCAGAAGCCGACCATCGCTGCAACGCCGGCGTAGTAGGCGGCGTCGAGCTTGAGCACCGACCTGATCTCGGTCGCCGCACCCGCGGCGAGCTTGCGGCCCAGGCCGAGATGCAGCGCAAGCAATGGCATGGCCAGCGACAGGAAATTGACGCCCAGATGCAGCAGGTCGGCCGGCTCGAAGACTACGCCCTGCAGCAGCAGGCCGAGGCCGAAGCCGAGCAGCGTGGGCACGAAACCCAGCGTCAGATAGATCGGCATCGCGCCGATGAAGTGCAGTTCCGACGCGCCGGCAGGCAGGTGGAAGCTCTGCATGAAGACCGAGAAGAACAGCGCCGCGAGCAGTGTGCGCAGGATGAGCTGTGGCCGCTTGACCACTTGCGGTGCCTGGGCGGCGACAAGGCCGATGGCGGCGAGGTTGGCGGCGGCGATCTTGGCGCCGGAAAGGATGCCCGGTTCGATATGCATGATGACTCCCCACGAGTGCTTTGAATCAACGATGGGAGCCACGCAGGCGGAGTGTGCGTACGTGCGCGCACCCTGGCCTCGCCAAGAACGTGCGGACGCATGCAATACGAATCGGCTGGAGCTTCCGGCGCACGCGGGCAGCCGGCGGAAAACCAGTCGGATCGAACCCTCACCCCGGGGCTCACATCAACCAAACTCGATCGGGCCGGTCTTCTGGCTTGCCTTCTTCCTCGTCCGCCGACCTTCCCGAGCGCAAGGCTCAGTGGCGTGTGGCGGAGTCGTCAGGCTTACAGCAGCGGGGGCTGCGCCGGACTGGTCGTACGCGCGGGGCGGACGACGTCACCGGACTTCCCGTTTCACCCTGTCATGCGGTTGCATGACAAGGCACCCGGATCGAATGCGGGCGCAGACTAATCGAAACCGATCGGGATACGCAAGTTGCCGCTGCGGAAGGTCGCGGCGTGACCGCAGGGTAGAGGTGACATTCCGATGGGCTGCGCCACGTCTTGAATAGCGTGCGCGCCTGGGCTTTAGTGAAAGTGCGCCGACGGCCGCGGGGGCGCGCTTTTCGGGAGACGCAGCATGTTGATCACACGCGAGGTGCTGACCCGCATGGGGGCGACCGGTCCAAATGCCGATCGCTATGTCGAGGCGCTCAATGCGGAGATGGCCCGGCATGCCATCGACACGGCGCCGCGCGTCGTTCATTTCCTGGCCCAGACGCTGCACGAGTCGGGCTGCCTGCGCCTGACCGAGGAGAACCTGAACTACTCGGCAGACGGTCTGCTGAAGGTCTTTCCGCGCTATTTCCCCGCGCGTGCCGAGGCCGAGGCCTATGCGCGCAAGCCCGAGCGGATCGGCAACCGCGTGTATTGCGGGCGCATGGGCAACGGGCCCGAAGCCAGCGGGGACGGCTTCCGCTACCGCGGCCGGGGTCTGATCCAGCTTACTGGCAAGGACAACTACCGCGCCCTGGCACGCTGGTGCGGACAGGACGTGGTGGCCGAGCCCGACCGCGTGGGAAGCGAACTGGCCGTGCAGTCGGCGGTGTTCTTCTGGGAGCGCAACGCCCTCAACGACCTGGCCGACATCGATGACCTGAAGGCGATCACGCGCCGCATCAACGGCGGCCTAAACGGCTTTGCCGACCGCCGCGAACTGCTAGAGAAAGGCCGCCACGCCCTGCGCGAGCTGGGGCTGGCTGGCTCGGTCGCCCCGGCCTCGGTGCCGTTTGCCCCCACCCACCGCGTCGTGCCGCTGCAGCTCAACCTGCGTTCCGCGCCGCGCGTGTCGCCAGCGACCTTGCTGGCCTCGCTTGCCCAGGGAACCGAGGTCGAGGTGCGCGGGCCGGCGTCGGCCGCGGGCTGGCTGCGGGTCCGCGTGATGCTCGGCGGAACGATGCGCGAGGGCGTGGTGGCCGAGCAGTATCTTGCCGCACTCGCGCCGCAGCCGCGCGCCCGCGGCCGCGCACGTGCCGCGATGCCGGGCGGGGCGGCGCTTCCCGCCTTGCCGCCCGCGGTGCTGCACGACGAGTTCTCGGCCGCCAGCCGGGCTCGCCCGGAGGGGCGCATCCATCCGCTCGCCGAGGCCGACCGGCCCGCGCGCCGTGCGCGGGCATCTGCGGCGCGTGCTGCCGAACTGCAGGCTGTCCTGGACTGGCTCGATGTCACCAACCCGGTGCATCGCCGCTATCGGCCGCTTGATGGCAGAGGTGTGGCCTTGGCCTATGTTGCCGACTGCGCCGACCTGGCCGGTGTCTATCTGCCGCACGTGTGGTGGACCGATACCGCGCTGCGCCGCCTGACGCTGGGCGATGCGGTCGATCCCGTCCTTGGCCAGACCGTGCACGAGATCGGCATCAATGCGCTCCACGACTGGCTCGACGACCACGGCCCCGTCTTCGGCTGGGTGCGCGAACTCGATCCAACGCTGCTGCAGGCGGCGGCAAATGCGGGCGAGGTCTGCGTGATCGTGGCGCGCCATCGTGACATCGACCAGGCCGGACAGGTCTCGCTGGTCGTGCCGGAGCAGCCGGGCGCCGAGGCCTTGCGCCGCGCGGATGGCGAAGTGCTGCGGCCGCTCGAGTCGATGGCCGGCCGTCGCGGCGTGCGCGCCGCGGTGTCGCGCAATGCCTGGTGGACGGGGCGCCGCTTTCAGTCCTTCGCCTTCTGGCGCCACCCGTGAGGGGACTGCGGCGGGGCATGGTCGATTGCGCCGCAGCTCCGTCGCACAGTCGGGGTACGACGCTGGCTGAAAATTCCATGGGCATGAGAAGATCGTCGCTCCGACGGGTGGGGACTCCGCGGATCGAGAAAGGGAGAGCATCGTGGCCAACAGTCAATCCACCCGGCGCGGTGCGCCTGCGCTGAAGCTGCCCGTGCAGGCCGAGGCGAGCGCA
>NZ_JAQVGQ010000029.1 GCF_028696615.1 Immundisolibacter sp.
AAGTCGGTCTGGCTGGTCCAGGTTTCCTCCTCGCCGCCGCGCGCCTGGCGCTGGCGGTTGATGATCGCCGTGCCGTCGGCGATGGACGCCGCGGTGGCGCCGCCGGCCAGGCGCGGCGCCACCGCCCACAGATCGCGCATGTAGTCGGCATGGCGCAGCACCGTGCGCAGCGTGCTGTCGGGTGACACGCTGAACTCGTAGGTGGCCGTACTCATGTTGGTACGGTTGTCCTCGAAGTCCTGATTGGTGCCGTAGAAGGTGTGTTTTGACACGTCGAGCGGCCGGTTCTGGAAGAACGGCACGCCGTAATCGGGCGTGTTGTGCGTCCACAGGTAGTAGTGCGACAGCGTCAGGCGGTGGTCGGTGCCAAGACCGAAGGTGATGGTCGGCGCCGCGCCCTCGCGCTCGGAGGTGACGTGATCGCGCGTGCTGCCGGCGTCGGTCTTCATCACGTTCAGGCGCGCCGCCACGTGTTGGCCGAGCACGTAATTCACGTCCGCCGTGCCGCGGCGGTAGGTTTCGCTGCCGCCGGTCAGCGCCAGCTCGGCGCGGTCTTCCAGAATCGCCCGCTTGCTGGCCTGGTTGATCACGCCGCCGGCCTGACCGCGGCCGAACAGCATGGCCGCCGAGCCGCGCAGCACCTCCACCTGCTCCAGGTTGAAGGTCTCGCGGTTGTACTGCGCCACGTCGCGGATGCCGTCCAGGTACATGTCGCCGAACGTGTAGAAGCCGCGCAGCATCATGTTGTCGCCGATGCGCCCACCCTCGCCGGCGTTGAAGGTGAGGCCGCTGACGTGCCGCAGGGCTTCCTTGAGCGTGTTGGCGTTGGTTTCCTCGATGAGTTGCTGCGAGACGATCGACAGCGCCTGCGGCACGTCCTTGGCGAGCTGCTCGGTCTTGCCGACGCGCGTGGTGCCGCCCTGATAGCCCTCGGGCGTGTCGTCGTAGCGCTCGTCCTGCACGTTGACCTGCGGCAGGGTGGTTTCGTCGGCGGCCAGCGCGCCGAGCGGCGCCAGCAGCATGGAGGTGGCGAGCGCGCCGAGTGGTAGGCGAGATCGACTGGCAGACGCGGGGGCCTGCTTGGCGTAGCGCGATGTGCGGTGCATGGGGTAACTCCCTGAACGGTGTTCGATTGGACGCAAAGGGCTGGCTGGCATCCGCTGGCTGGCCTGGTTTGTTTGATCGGACGGGGTAGTGGATGGTCAGGTCATCGGGTCTCCTCGGTTGTCATGGGTGCGCGCAGGCTGGGTGCCACTACGCTCGAGTGACCGTGTCGGGCAGTCAGCAGCGGCCATGGCAGATACAGCGCGATGGCGCAAAGCACGCCGTCGATGGCGATGGCGACGGGCGGCTGGTCGATGCTGAAACGCCAATCGTGCACGCCCGCCAGCGCAAGCAGGCAGAGTGCCAGCAGGCTCCGCAGCGGTGCGCGGCCGAGCCGGCCGGGCAAGGCCCCGGCTGCCGCGAGCAGCAACGCGAGTGTCGCCAGCAACACGGTCTGTGCCGGGACTTCGAGCAGCGCTGCCGTGGCCGATGCCGCAAGCGCGATCGGAACGCCCCACACCAGGCCGTCCCAGAGGCCGTTTACGACGCTGCGGTGATCACGCCGGGCGAGCCAGATGTTGACGCCGGACACGCATACCGAGGCCAGCGCCAGGCCCAGCACGCCATAGAGCAGCTTGCTGGCCCAGCCGCCGAAGTGGCCGAAGTGCAGGCGGTAGACGGAGTAGGCGATCTGCCGCGCCAGCGGGCCATCGGACAGACCCTGGTGCCCCAGCGATGCGCCGCTGGCATCGAAGCGATAGATCTCCGAGTAGATCAGCCGCCCGGGCAGGGTGGCGCCGATTTCCAGGAACTGGTGCTCGGTACCGGGGCTCTGGATCATCAGGTAGATCGGCGTGGCCGCGGGCGCGAGTCGGCTCAGTTCGCCCAGCGCGCGCTCGTAGTCGATCTGCGACGGGGCCGCCGCGACCTCGATGTCGGCGCCGTACACCGAGGCCAGGATCGCCTCGCGGTCGCCGTCGAACCAGCGCTCGGCGCCGGCGGCAATCAGCACGCCGACCAGGCCGAAGAAAGCGCCGGTGAGCCCGAACATCAGAAAGAACGGACTGCCCCACACGCCGAGCCGGTTGTGCAGGTCGCTGTGGCGCAGCACGTCGGAGCGATCGCGCCGCCAGCGGAACAGGTCCTTGACCAGCTTCGGGTGCGACAGCAGGCCATTCAGGACGAGCGCGCACAGCAGCGCGCCGATACTGCCGGTGACGATTACGCCAAGCGTTTCCGGCAGCAGCAGTTGGGCGTGCAAGTGGACCAGCATGTGCGTCCAGCCGTCGACAGGGGCGACATCGAGCGTGCCGTCGGGTCGCACGTAACGCTCCTGCTCGTCTGCGGACAGGTGCAGGCGCGGCAGGGACTCGCTGGGAAGCACCACGTAGAGCTTGTCGGGGTTGGCGACCACCTCGGCGCGGAACTGCTCGACCGCGCGCGCGATCTGCGCGGCCGAATAGCTGGTCGACTCGGGTACCCGAGGCTGTTCCCAGCGCTCGAACTCGTCGCGAAATACGGACAGTGTTCCTGTCAGACAGATCACATACAGCAGCCCGGCGAGCGCGAGCCCGAGCGCCGCGTGCGCCCGCCGCAGCCGCCTGACCGCCGCACTGCGAAGCGGCCACTTCACGGCAGGCTCCCGCCGGGCAGCAGGAGCGCGCCGAGCCCACCGAGCGCGCCCAGTGCGAGCGCCGCCCGTCCGCGCCGTTCGATACCCTACACGATGGTAGCGACGGCGGCCCATAGCAGCGGCAGCGCGAAGGCCGCCGCCACCCAGCGCGCGGCGGCATCGCCGGGCAGCCAGTACACCCCGTGCAGGCACGCCACGACGACGGCCGCCAGCGCGATCGGACCCACCAGCACCGCCGTGCCCAGGCCGCGCAGCAGCGGGCCCGCGGACGGCGCCGCAGCGCGCCAGGGCGGCCGGTCGCCGGCGGGGCTGGCGCCGGCGCGCGTGGCGGTCGCGGCGATCCAGGCCCAGGCGCCAAGCGCGGTGGTCCCCAAGGCATAGATGCTGCCGAACTCGGCGCCGGCCAGCTGCCACCACAGCAGCAGCGCTGCCGATCCGCCGGCGACGCTCGCGACCACCCAGGGCCAGCCACGCCCGCGCCAGGCGCGCCACAGGCAGACGATGGCGGCGGCGTTCAGCACGGCAGGCAAGGCATCCACGAGTGCAGACATCGGCGTCGGTCCGTCGTCAAAAGTCGTACTGAACGCCGACCTCGACCGTACGTTCGGCGCCGAACCAGCAGTTGTTGCGGTCGTAGCAGGTAACGTAACGGTGATCCGTCAGGTTGTTGGCCGTCAGCTGCAGCGTGGTGCCGCGCAGGGATGGATTCACGCGACCGAGGTCGTATGAGGCGGCCAGGTCGAACACGGTGTAATCCGGCACTTCGCCGGTGTTGAGTGCATCGATCTGCGTCTCGCCCACGTAGCGCACGCCGGCGCCGAGCGTGGTGCCGGCGGCAGGGCCATCGAACAGGTCGTACTGCAGCCACAGCGATGCCGTCACATCCGGCACCCACACCGGGGTCTTGCCTTCGAGGCCGCGCGTGTCCTTGGTAATTTCCATGTCCAGCCAGGTGGCGCTGAGCAGCGCCATCAGCGCGTCGGTGAACAGATATCGCGTTTCCAGCTCGACACCGCGTGAGCGCGTTTCGCCGGCCTGGATCAGGTCATACGGGCCGCCGTTCGGATCCCGGGTGAGGTCGTTTTCCTTGGTGATCTCGAATGCCGCCACCGAGAACTGGTTGCGCCGGTCGGCCGAGGCGTATTTGAGGCCGACTTCCCATTGCTCGGCGGTGGCCGGCTCGAAGGTGTTGCCGCTGCGATCGCTGCCACCCACCGGCTCGAAGCTCTGCGCATAGTTGACGTAGGGCGCCCAGCCGCTGTCGAACGCGTACAGCAGCCCGGTGCGCACCGAAAACTCCTGCTGATCGATCTTGCTGGTGGCCGGTGCGCCGTATTTGCGGCCGGTCTCCTTGTAGTCGTATTGGTCATGGCGGCCACTGGCGATGAACACCCAGCGGTTCCAGCGCAACTGGTCCTGCAGATAGAAACCACGCTGCTCGCTGTCGATGGTGAAGTCGGAACTGAGGCCGGAGGCGGCGAAATCGAGCGTGGCCGGATCGATGAGGTGGTGGTTGGGCGCGAACAGGTCGATCGGCACCGTGGCGGCATCCTCGTAGGCGATGTCCGAATCGAGCCGTTGATAGTCGACGCCCAACAGCAGGTTGTGCTCGACCGCGCCGGTGCGCACCTGTCCGGCCAACTGGTTGTCGAGCGCCATCCCGTTGGCGGTTTCGTCGGTCAGGTAGGCGCGGCGCAGCAGCAGGCGTTGATCCTCGGTCCGCCCGGTGTAATCGCTCAGCAGACCCGTGTTGTAGGTATTTTTCTGATTGGCATCGGCATTCTGGTAACGCAGTTGATGCAGAAAGCTCCAGCCGTTGCCGAAGTCGTGATTCAGCCGGTAACCCGGCAGCACCACCTCGCGCTCGTAGGTATTCCAGTTGGCATCGCCGGCGTAGGCATCGGTGTCGAGGCGGCCGAATGGTGTGCCGAACACGCTGCCGGCGGCGGGTATGGTGTTGTAGATGCCGGCCGAAGGGTCTTTCTGATAGTAGAGGTTGACGTTCAGCAGCGTGTGTTCGCCCAGCCGCCAGTCCACGGACGGCGCGAACAGGTAGCGCTCGTCATCCGAGGTGACGGCCTGGCCATTGCTTCTACGCGCCAAGCCCACGGCGCTGTAGGACAGGTTTGTGTCGCCGAGCGCGCCGCGTGAGTCGAAGCTCGTCTCGCGTAAAGAGCGGGTGCCGGTCGATGCCGATAGGCGGTTGAATGGCGTACTCGACGGCCGCTTGCCGATCAAGTTGACGAAACCGCCGGGTGGCATGTTGCCGTACAGGGATGAGGTCGGGCCCTTGAATACCTCCACCTGCTCGATGGCGGCGGCGTCGATCTGCGGCTGCAGATTCCAGCCGTTATAGAGCAGCGGCAGGCCGTCGTAATAGTTCTGGTAATTGGGAAAGCCGCGGATGACGAATTGGTCCATGCGCGTCACTGCGCCGCCGCGCAGCTCGGTATTGACACCGGATACATAACGCAGCGCCTCGTTCACCGAATCGGCATTGCGCATCTGCAGCGTGTCCTGGTCGATGACAGAGATGCTTTGCGGAGTAAGTTCGGTCGGTAGGACCGACTTGGTCGCCGTCTGTCGATAGGTTTCGTCGTTGACCTGCACGGTCGGCAAGGCGACGGCCGGCTCGTCGCTCGCCTCTGGCGGCGTGTCGCTCTGTGCTGCGGACAGTAAGCCGGGCGCAAACAGCAGGATGCTGCTCAGCGATGCCGCTACAGCGCATGGGTGGCGGATCGATCCCAGGGCGTAGTTGCCAGCCTTGCTGGCATCGGATTTCCGAAGTGATTGCAGTCGTCGCATGACAGACTTCCTGAACGTCGTGAGGTTGGTTCGCTGGCTGGCATGCGTTAGCTGGCTGGCGTATGGCGTGTTTCCAAAAATCAGCGCATGGGTATCTCCGGATTGACAGGCATGGCTCAATAGTCGATCGAATACGTGAGGCCGACACGCCGCCCGAAGGCGGGAATGCGCGTGAAGCTGCCATACACGGCCCCGGCCTGTTGGGCATAGACGGTGTAATAGTCCTCGTCGAGCAGATTCGACACGGCAAGACCCAGTTGGCCCTTGCCGGCGCGCAGCGAGCCGATCAGGTCCACCGTGGTATAACCGTCGATGCGCACCGCACTGGGTGTGCCGTCGTGCACGGCGTCGTCGTCGTCGGTGACCCGCATGACCTGTGCCCGCAGCGACCACAGGTCGCGCTGCTGCCACTGCACGAAGCCGCCGAGTTTGGGCGGAGCCACTTCCCAGGCATTGAGCGCCTGCCACTGCCCGTCCACCCGTGTCTGGCCGCGCACCCAGGCGAAGTTGCCGCCGGTCGACAGGTGTTCGGTGAGGTAGACGGTGAGCGCGCCTTCCAGGCCATAGATGCGCTTTTTCTGGTCGGTCATGGTTACAAACTGCCCATCGAACAGCGCCGTCTTGTCCGAGTGGCTGTAGAAGGTAGACAGATTGGCTTCCACCACACGGAAATGGCCACGCCAGCCGATCTCCCAGGCGTCGGTCTTGATCGCTTTGAGCTGCGACTCGGACACCTCGGTTGGCTGGGCGCCACCGAACTGCACCGGCACCGATCCGGCCGGCTGGGCGCTGCGCAGCAGGCGCGCCACGTCGGGTTGCTCGAAGCCCTGAGAAAAGCTGGCGAACAGCTCCATGCGCTCGTCGAGCGCGAACACGGTGCCGCCGTTGAACACGAAGGCGTCGTACTTGAGCGTGCCTCCGTCCAGTACGGCCGGTTTCGTGGTGATGCCGTTCAGGGCAAAGATCTCCTCCGTGATGGGGGTGTAGTCGTCCACCTTTACTTCGACGTTCTGGTAGCGGACACCGCCCTGGAACGACCATCGCTCGGTGGCTTGCCAGTCCGTCTGCGCGAACGCCGCTGCCGAGCGTGTGCGCAGGTCTGGCGAGTATTCGAGGCGTACCGGCAGCGGCTGATGCACTAGCCCGCCGGAGGCCAGGTAGGTGGCCACGTCGTATTGCCGGGCATCGGCCTGGTTGCTGTCGACGTCGAGGTCGGCACCCCAGGTCAGCTTGCCGCGTAGCGGCAGCAGCGCTTCAAGCGGCGTGGTGAAGGTGGTGCGAAGACCGTACACGTCCGCCTCGTTGCTGGACTGGTTGACGTACGGCAGCGTGATCGGGCGCGGATTGCCGACGGCGCCCGCCGGCACGCGCAGCGTGCCCGGGAAGGGATAGAAGCCGAATTCCTCGCGCCGCCAGTAGGCTTGGGCGCGGAAGTCCTGCCCGAACAGACCCGGGTCCTGGTAATCGATATGCGCCATGCGGCGCTTGGTATAGGGCTGATCGTCCAGTTTCAACCCTGGCACGGCACGGCTTTCAACCGTCTTCCCAAACAATGCCGGCACGCCTGGGCCACCCAGGTAAGGGCCGAAATCGGTGTCCTGCTCGTCCTGGAACGCCTGCAGTGATGCCGACAAGTAACGCCCGGCATCCAGCTTCAGGCCACCTTTGAGGTGCAGGTCCCAGGAATCGGTGTCGTTGCGCGACAGTTGCGCCGGATCGGGCGCGATGCGATCGCCGCTGCCGTCGAAAAAGCCGTGGCGCACCTCGTAGTTGGCGCCGGCGTAGACATCGAACCGATCGCCGGCGAACGCCGCCGACTGGCTCACGCGGTACTGCGAGCTGTCCTCGTCGGGATCGGCGGTGAACGCCGACAGCCCCAGCTCGCTGCGCAGCTTCAATCCGGGCTCGTTGGCGCGCCGGGTGACGATGTTGATGATGCCGCCGGCCGCGCCGGCGCCGTAGATGGAAGTGGCGCCCGACAGCACTTCGATGCGCTCGATCTCGTGGATGTCCACGCTGGTGAGCTGGCGGCTGATGGCGCGGTTCGAGTTCAGCGACACGCCGTCCACCAGATACAGCGGGTCGCGGCCGCGTAGCGTCTGGGTGAAATTGGTGAGGGTCTGCGAGCTCGGGCCGAGCGCCGGTACCAGGGCGTCGAGCACCTCGCTCAGGCTCTTGCCGCTGCGCGCTTGCTGCTCGATCTGCGCGCGGTCGAGGATCTGCACCGTGCGCGGCAGCTCGGCGATGCTCTGGCCGGTGCGCGCCGCCTCGACAGTGACGGTGTCGAGCGTGCTGACGGGGTCATCGGCAGTGTCGCCGGCGGCGCGAGCGGCGGCGAGCGGACCCAGGCCGGCGACGACAAGCGCGGCGGGCAGCCACTGCGGTGCCGCGGCCGGGCGCGGTCGCACCGTGGCAGGGGGCAGGAACGGGATACGGCAGGCGAATGTCATGTCCAGGCTCTCGCGCGTTCGGGAATGGGGGAGCTGGCTGGCGCGAGGCTGGCTGGCGACATGGGAGTGCAGGCGGGTCTACATGGCGAGTGCCTCCGCGAGCGCCACTGGCTGGTGGCGCCAGGTCCGGCCTGGCGCCGGCGACCACCGCTGCCGACGCTTACCGGGCATCGGTGCCCCCATCGCTGTCGGGCACCGTCACGAAGCCAAGGCGCTGCACGCCGGCGCTCGATGCCGCCGCCATCACCTGTGCCACCTGCCGGTACGGCACGGCGCCGTCGGCGCGCAGGCGCAGTTCCGGCTGTGGCTGCTGCTGGGAGACGGCGCTGAGGCGCGCGGCGAGTTCCGCCTCACCGATCGGCTCGGCGTTCCAGTAGGTCTGGCCCTGCGCGTCGAGCGTGAGCTCGATTGCCTGCGGGTCGGCCGGCGCCGGCGCGCTGCTCGCCTGCGGCAGGTCTACGCGCACGGCGTGCGTCAGCAGCGGCGCGGTGACGATGAAGATCACCAGCAGCACCAGCATCACGTCGATCAGCGGGATCATGTTGATCTCCGCCGCCGGTTGCTGGCGGCCGTTGCCGCCGAAGCTGCCGAAGGCCATCACGCCGCCTCCGTGGCCGGCTGCGGCTGTGCGCGCGGCGCCGGCGCGGTCTGCGCGGCGGGCAGGCGCGTGCCGGTCGACATGAAGGCGAACAGGTCGTGCGCGAAGCCGTCGAGCTCGGCCAGCAGCAGCCGGTTACTGCGGGCAAAGGCGTTGTACGCCAGCACCGCCGGGATGGCGACGGCCAGACCCAGCGCGGTCATGATCAGAGCCTCGCCGACCGGCCCCGCCACCTTGTCGAGGCTGGCCTGGCCGGTCATGCCGATCGCCAGCAGGGCGTGGTAGATGCCCCACACGGTGCCGAAAAGACCCACGAACGGCGCCGCCGAGGCCACCGACGCCAGCACCGTCTGGCCGTGTTCCAGGCGCGCGGTGTCCTGCTCGATGGCGCGGCGCAGCGCGCGCGTCAGGAACTCGTCCGCCGGCACCGATTCGATCAGCCGCTGGCCGGTGCGGGTACGGTACTGGCGCATCGCCGCCAGGCCGCGGTCGGCGAGGTGCGAGAACGGCTCGCAGGCGCCGTGCTCGCGCACGAAATCCTCGATCTCGGCAAGATCGCCGGCGTCCTGGAACACGGCCAGAAACCGCCGCCGCTGGCGCGCCATGCGCCAGGTCGACAGCGCCTTGCTGGCGATCAGGTACCAGCTGGCGAGCGACATCAGCAGCAGCACCCCCAGCAGAAAACGCCCGACGCCGTCGGCGTGGGCGAGGAAGTGGGCGATGCCCAGGCTTTGTTCCATGTGTCAGCTCCGCAGGTTGAACGAAATCGGTACCAGCACCCAGGCGCCGACCGGCTCGTCGCCGCGTCGCGCCGGCACGAAGCGCCAGCGGCGCACCGCCGCCGCGGCGGCGTCATCGAGGCGGCGATGGCCGCTCGACTCGCGCAGTTCCACCTGCGCCGGGGCGCCGCTGGGGTCGACGAACACCCGCACCAGCACGCGACCCTGCTCGCCGAGGCGGCGCGACAGCGGCGGGTAGGTTGGTGGTGGGTTGTTGAGGTAGGCGGCGTCGAAGCGCGGCGCGGTCAACGCGGGTTCGCCGGCGCTGGCGGCGGTCTGTGCCGCGGCGGTGGCCGGTGCGGCCGGTGCGGGTGAAGCGGCGGCGCCGGTCGGGGCGGGGTTGCTCGGCGCTGGCCGTTCGTCGGTCGGCTTGGGGGGCGCCGGTTTGACGACCGCCGGGCGCGGTTTCGCAGGCCGTCGTTCGACGGGCTTGGGTGTCGGCGGCGGTGGCGGGTCGGGCGCTTTGACCGGTTCGGCCGGCGCTGCCGGCACGCTCGCGGCGACCGGCGCCGGCGCCGCCAGCAGGCTGACCTCGAGGATGCGCGGCGCCTGCAACGGCACCGTCGGCGGCTGGTGCAGCAGCAGCCAGGCGGCCAGCGCGTGCAGCGCCACGGCGCTGCCGGCGCCGAGCAGCGCTTCGCGCCGCGGCTGCCGGGGTTGGTGGTGACTTGCCTGCGCCATGCCTCAGGCCGTCAGGATCAGCTTGTTGGCGGCCGTCAGACGCAGGCAGTACTCGCGTCCGCCGTGCACGATGATCACCTGTCGGGCGCCCGCGAACAGGTGTTCGGCGGCGTAGCGCGGCGGCGTTGGGCAAGCCGGCGTGGGCTGTTCCGCAAGGGCGTCGCGTGGCTCGGGTGGGCGCGTGAACATGACCGTCGTGGTTCTCGCTGAAGAATGTGCGGGAACAATAACGGTATTGCGAATCGATCGCAATAACTAATTTGAAACGATTTCTTGATTGAAATCGGTTTCGTCACGCCGATGCACAGCGCCCGCCGGTCGCATGCGCCGCGCTTGCCACAACCGGAACCGCCGTCAAAGCCCCTGTAGGTAACCTGGCCCGAGGCGGCGCATCTGGTTCAACACCCAGCGCTGGCGCTGGCGCAGGTAGTCGGATGGCGCATCCACGTGCAGCAGCGACGGCGACGGCAGCACCGCCGCCAGCAGCGCCGCCTGCTCGCGTGTGAGCTGGGCTGCCGAGCAGTTGAAATAGGTCCGCGCGGCGGCCTCCACGCCAAACACACTGCCACCGAACTGGGCGACGTTCAGATAGACCTCGAGGATCCGTTGCTTGGGCCACAACAGTTCCAGTAGGCCGGTGAAGTACAGCTCCACTCCCTTGCGCAGCCAGCTCTGGCCGCGCCACAGGAACAGGTTCTTGGCGGTCTGCTGGGTGATGGTGCTGGCGCCGCGCGGGCGGTCGCGGTACTGGTTGTCGCGGATCGCCCGACGGATGCCGGACAGGTCCAGCCCGTGATGCTGGCGAAAGTTCTGATCCTCGGCCGCGATCACCGCCAGCGCCATCACCGGGGCGATGTTCTGGTAGTCCACCCAGTGGTAGGGATAGGGGTAGAAGCCGTAGCCGGCGCGCATCGCCGCGATGCGGTTCTGCAGAATGAACGAGGTGGTCGGCGGCGGCAGCCAGCGCAGCAGCAGTACGCTGCCGACGGTGACCACCAGCCAGGTCAGCAGCGCATAGTTGACGACCCGCCGCAGCCAGCGCCGTGCGCGGGCGATGCGGCTCACAGCCAGCGTCGTACCCGCGCGCAATAGTCGGCGTAGTCCTGCCCGAAGCGCCAGCGCAGGTGGTCTTCCTCGCGGGCGATCACGAAGTGCTGCATGACCGGCAGCAACCAGGCCAGCATCACCAGCACCCAGGTGCTGGAGGCCAGCAGCGCCACGCCGATCTGCAGCACGGTGAGGGCGACGTAAATCGGGTTGCGGCTGAAGCGAAACGGCCCGCTGGTGACCAGGCTGCTGGCGGCGCGGTGCGGGTTGATGGTGGTTTGATGGCGGCGCAGCTCGCCAAGGCACCAGCCGAACAGCAGCACGGCCAGCGCGATCAGCACCGCGCCGGTCCAAAAGCGTGCCGCGCCGCCCGGCAGCGGCCAGGGCAGCGGGCGTTCGAGCCACAGGCCAAGCCCGATGGCGACGGCGTACAGGATGGGCGGCGGCAGCGGGACGCGCGGTGCTTCGGCGCTCATGCGGCATCTCCGGGAATCAGCAGGACCTTGCCGGTGGTGCGCCGGGCGCCCAGATCGGCGATGGCGGCCGGCGCCTCGTGCAGCGGCCGGCGCTGCGACACCAGCGGCGTGATGGTGCCGTTTTGCCACAGCTCGAACAGGCTTGCCATCTGCGCCGCCGCGGCGGCGCGGTGGCGCCGTCGCCACGGCCCCCACACCACGCCCACCGCCGACAGGTCTTTCAGCAGCAGGCGGTTGGCCGGAATCTGCGGGATGGCGCCGGCGGCGAAGCCGACGATCAGCAGCCGCCCGCCGACCGCCAGCAGGCGCAGCGCCGCGGCGGTGTAATCGCCGCCCAGCGGATCGAACACGGCGTCGACGCCGCGGCCCTGCGTGGCCGCCTTGACCTGGTCGGCCCAGTCGGGCGCGGTGTAATCGAAGGTCTGCGCGGCGCCGTGCGCGGCGGCGAGCGCGCACTTTTGGGCGCCCCCGGCGCCAGCCAGCACGGTAACACCCAGCGCCCGGCCGAGCTGCACCGTGGCCAGACCCACGCCGCCGGCGGCGGCCAGCACCAGCAGCGTCTCGCCGGCCGCGAGCCGGCCGCGTTCGACCAGCGCGTGATGCGCGGTGCCGTAGACCACTGGCAGGGCGGCGGCGGTTTGCAGATCGATGCCGTCCGGCACCGGGTACAGATCGGCCGCGTCGACGCAAGCGTACTCGGCGAACGCGCCGTGACTCACCAGCCCACAGACGCGCGCGCCGATTGGCAGGTCCACGCCGCTGCCGACGGCATCCACCGTGCCGGACAGCTCCACGCCGGGCGTGAACGGCAGCGGCGGGCGTTCCTGATAGCGCCCGCCGATCATCAGCGTGTCGAGGAAATTCAGCGCCGCCGCCGCCACCTTGACGCGCACCTGTCCGGGCCCCGGCTGCGGCAGCGGCAGCTCGACCCATCGCATCCGGTCAGGCGTGCACCAATCCTCGACCAGCCAGGCTTTCATCGGGGGAGCTCCTCTCGGTTCCGGCATCAAGGGAACCGCAGATTTATTCCGCGGCCCCTTCCGGGGCAGGCTGCCCCGGCCTGAATCAAGGGCGTAAGCGCTTGATTCGTGGAGCGCTGCGCGGGGGTGTACCGCGCAGCAGCGAGCTGAAAAATTCCATGGAGGGAATTTTTCAGCATTTTCCATCAAGCGGCCGCACGCAGGCGAAAACAGGCCGCATACAGCGCCGGCACGCACAGCACCGTGAGCACGGTGGCGACCAGCAGACCGCCCATCATGGCATAGGCCATCGGCCCCCAGAACGGGTCGGTCATCAGCGGGACGAGCGCCAGGATGGCGGCCGCGGCAGTGACCACGATGGGTCGAAAGCGCCGCACGCTGGCTTCGATCACGGCCTGATAGGCGCTCGTGCCGGCGGCCACGTCCTGCCGGATCTGCTCGACCAGGATCACGGTGTTGCGCATGGTGATGCCGGCCAGTGCCAGCACGCCAAGGCGCGCCACGAAGCCGAGCGGCAAATCCACCGCCCACAGCGTGAGCAGCACGCCGATCAAGCCCAGCGGGGCGCTGGCCACCACCAGCAGCGTCAGGCTCAGGCGCTGCAACTGCACCATCAGCAGCGTGACGATGGCCAGCAGGATGATCGGCATGGCGCCGCCGATGGCGGCATCCACCTCGGCGTTCATCTCGCCGGTGCCGCCGACCTCGAGGTGGTAGCCGAGCGGCAGGCGCGCGCGCACGGCGTCGAGCTGCGGCTTCAGCCGCGCGTCGACGTCCAGCGGCTGCACGTACCAGGGAATGTCGGCCCGCACGGTGATGGTCGGCACGCGGTTGTAGCGGCGCACCACGCCTTCCTCGACCGCCAGCTGCAGTTTGGCGAGCTGGCCAAGCGGCAGGCTGTGGCCGTCGGCCAGCGGCACCGGCACGTTTTGCAGGTAGCCCAGGCGCGTGCGCTCGTCGTCGGTCAGGCGCAGCACCACGTCGATGGTCTCGTCGCCATCGCGCAGCTGCGTGACCGGCTTTCCGAGCAGCAGCATGTCGAGTCCTTCGCCCAGGCGCTGCGGCGACAGGCCGAGCGCCGCC
Organism: Immundisolibacter sp.; assembly: GCF_028696615.1. Taxonomy (GTDB): domain Bacteria; phylum Pseudomonadota; class Gammaproteobacteria; order Immundisolibacterales; family Immundisolibacteraceae; genus Immundisolibacter. Next base: position 13,577 of record NZ_JAQVGQ010000029.1, read on the forward strand.
AGGCGCGCCTGGTCTAGCTCGACGCGCACGGTGGTGATCGGCCCACGCCAGTCGTAGTGGATGCCGGTGGCCTGCGGGTAGGTCTCGACCGCCGCGCGTACCTCGGCGGCGATGTCGCGCAGCTTGCGCCGGTCCGGGCCGCTGACGCGGTACTCGAGCGAGGCCGGCACCGGCATGCCGAACGGGAACACGTTCACGCGCGTGCGCGCCTGCGGCAGCTCGCGGGCGATGCGCGTGCGCAGGTCCTCGCGCAGGCGATCGCGCGTCGGCCGGTCCTCGGCCAGCACGTAGGTCTTGATGACGTTGTGCGCCGGCGGTTCGATCCACAGGTCGGTGAAGATGCGCGGCGTGTCGGTGCCGACGTAGCTCACCCAGCGGCGGATGCCGTGCTCGCTGCCAAGCAGCGTGTCGAGGTCTTTGGCGAGTTGTTCGTTGGCGGCAAACGAACTGCCCTCCGGCAGCCAGGTCTCGACGATGAGATCGGCCCGGTCGGTGAGCGGGAAGAACTGCTTTTCCACCTGCCGGCCGGCCAGCAGCGCCAGCACCGCCAGCACGGCGAGCGCCGCCAGCAGCAGGCCGCGGCGGTCCACGCAGAACCGGATCACCGCCCGCAGGCGCTGGTAGAACGGCGTGTCGTAGACCGTTTCGGCATGACCCGCGGTGGCCGGCAGCAGCCGGTAGGCCAGATACGGCGTAAACAGCACCGACACCACCCAGGACACGATCAGCGCCACCGCGATCACGCCGTACAGGCCGAACATGAACTCGCGCGTGGCGGTCTTGGCGATGGCGATCGGCATGAAGCCGGCCACCGTCACCAGCGTGCCGGTCAGCATGGGAAACGAGGTGCTGGTGTAGGCGGCGGCGGCGGCGTGGAAGCGATCCATGCCCTGGTGCAGCTTCACCAGCATCATCTCGACGATGATGATGGCGTCGTCCACCAGCAGGCCGAGTGAGATGATGAGCGCGCCGAGCGAGATGCGCTGCAGGTCGACATCGAGCAGCTTCATGGCCACGAACGTGGTGCCCAGTACCAGCGGGAAGGCCAGCGCCACCACCAGGCCGGAACGAAACCCGAGCGTGAAATAGCTCACCACCAGCACGATGCCGATGGCCATGGCGAGCTTGAAGAAAAATTTGTTCAGCGTGTGGCTGACGACCTCGGGCTCGTCGGCCACCGGCGTCACGTGCACGCCGACCGGCAGGCCGGGCTCCAGGCGCGCGAGCGTGTCCACCACCTGCCGGCGCAGGTCGATCACGCTGTAACCCTCGGCCATGGACACCGCCAGGCCCACGCCCGGGTGGCCGTTGATGCGCATGCGCAGCTGCGGCGGGTCCTCGTAGCCGGCGCGTACGGTGGCCAGCTCGCCCACCGACAGCAGCCGCCCGTCGGCGGCCTTGAGCGGCACATGGCGGATGTCGTCGAGGCTCCGGAACTGCCCGTCAAGGCGCAAGCGCACGCGCTCGCTGCCGTTTTCGATCATCCCCGCCGGCTGCATGGCGTTGTGCCCGGCCAGCGCCTCGATCAGCGCAAGCGGGCTCAGCCTGAGGTTGGCCAGACGCGCCGTGTCGAACTCGACGAACACCCGTTGCGGCTGGATGGCCACCTCGACCACTTTCTCGACGATGTCCAGACGCAGCAGCTCGTCGCGCAGCCAGTCGGCCTGTTTTTTCAGCTCGACGTAGCTGAAATCGTCGCCCCACACGCCGTACACCAGCGGGTAGACGTCGCCGAACTCGTCATCGAAATAGGGACCCTGCACGCCCGGCGGCAGGCTGTCGCGGATGTCGCCGACCTTCTTTCGCACCTGGTACCAGATGTCCGGCACCACCGGCTTGGGGTCGGCCAGGAAATTGCTGAGGTTGACCCAGATCCACGCCTCACCGGGTTTCGACGTGCTGGCCACGTTGTCCAGCCACGGCGTTTCCTGCAGCTTGCGCTCGATCTTGTCGACCACTTGCTGCTCGATCTGCTCGGCGCTCGCCCCCGGCCAGTACACGCGCAGCAGCATGTTGCGCATGGTCCAGTTGGGCATGTCGGTCTGGCCGAGGCTGAAGAACGCCACCGTGCCGGTGAGCAGTACCAGGCCGATCAGATACGCCGTAAGCGCTGGGTGCCGCAGGCCCCATTCGGCCACGTTGTAACGGGTCATGGCGCCCTCAGGGCAGGGTGACGCGCTGGCCGTCGCGCAGGTCGTGCACCCCGGCCGTCACCACCCACTCGCCGGCGTCGAGCCCGCTGGCGATGGTGACCTGATCGCCCTGCACTGGTCCCAGCGTCACCGGCCGCAGACGCGCCGCCTGCTCGCCATCGACCACCCACACCGCCGCCTGGCCGTCGTCGCGCTTGATGACCGCGCCGGCCGGCACGGCCAGCATGGCAGTGGGCGCGGCAAACGCCACCGTTGCACTCATGCCAAGGGCGGGTTGCACGCCGCCGGGCTGCAGCGTGGCACGGACCCGGTACGTGCGGCTGTCGCCGGCGGCCTGTGGCGCCACTTCCCGCACGCGGGCGGTGAGCGGCTCGCCCGGCTGCGTCCACAGCGTCACTGAAACCCCCTCCGGCAGGTCCGCGACCTGCTGCTCGGGCAGATCGAACACCGCCTCGAGCTCGTCGGTGCGCGCCAGCGTGAAGGCAGCCTGGCCGGCAGCGACCACCTGCCCGACTTCCAGTGCGCGGGCGGTGATCACCCCGGCCATGGGCGCCTTCAGCGTGGCGTAGGCCAGCTGCCGGCGTGCCAGATCCAGCTGCGCCACCAGCGCATCGGTCTGGGCGGCGGCGGCCTGGTCGCGGTAGGTGGCGCGGTCGAAATCGGCCTGACTGACGAAACCCTTGGGACGCAGCTCGCGGGCCCGTTGCAGCGCCACGGCGGCGTCCGCCTGCTCGGCGCGCGCGGCGGCCAGGCGCGCCGATAAATCCTGTACCCGCAGGCGCAGGTCGGTGTCGTCGAGCCTGGCCAGCGGCGCGCCGGCGCCCACCCGGTCGCCGACTTCCGTCAGGCGCGCGGCGACCCGCCCGCCGACCTCGAAGGCCAGCACCGTCTCGTGCCGGGCCTCGATGCGCGCCGCGTAGCTGTGCGTGTCCAGCCGGCCGGGTGTCGCCGACGCCTGCACGGCGCGAACCGGGCGCGGCGGAGGCGCCGGCGTTTGCGGCGCCGAACAGGCGGTCAGCAGCAGGGCCGTGGCCAGCGCTGCGGCGGCGGCCATCCGTAGGTGGATTTCGAGCGTCATGGTTACCGCATGTCCATTGCGGGGCGCGGTAGGGTAGCACCACCGATTCGCCGCGCGACCGGCGGCGGCTTGTCTCGCGGCGCGCTCGCGCGTAACGTGCCGCGCGCATTTTCCACCCACGCATTTTCCACCCTGGGGTGTCGAACTTGGACCTGCGTTTTCTGCGTTCCTTTCTGGCCAATCCGCGGCGCGTCGGGGCGGCGTTTCCGAGCAGCCAGGTGCTGGCGGGACGGATCACCGATTCGATCGACTTTGCCCGCGCGCGGGTGATCGTGGAGTTGGGGCCGGGCGCGGGGGCCTTTACGCGCCAGCTGGCGCAGCGGGCCGATCCGGCCTGCCGCGTGATTGCCCTGGAACTGGACACAGCGCTCGCCGCTTACGTAGCGGCCAGATACCCCCGGGTGGAGGTGGTCAACGCGGCCGCCCAGCGCCTGCCCCAGGTGCTTGCCGAGCGCGGCATCGGGACGGTGGACGCAGTGGTCAGCGGCCTGCCGTTTGCCAATTTCAGCGCCGAACAGCAGGCGGCGGTGGTCGGGGCGGTGCGCACGGTGCTGCGCCCGGGCGGCGCATTCGTGTCATACAGCTTCGTGCATGCGCAGGTGCTGCCGACCAGCCGGCGCTTTCGGCGTAGCCTGCGCGACCGCTTCGGTCGGTTCGACATCCGCCCGGTGCTTTTCAACGCGCCGCCGGCACTGGTTTATCGCTGCGTCGCGTAGGGGGGTTGCCGTGCACGGTCTGGAGCCACGTTCGACCGTGTGACAGCCGCTTGGCCCGCGATGGGCGCTGACAGGCTGTCGAAAAACAGCCTGTAAAGGCGAGGCGAGGATGCCTCGCGCGCAAATCAAATGCGTATCTATGTTTGATTCGTCGGCGCCATGCCCGATACATGGGCCGGGCACGGCGAGTTGAAAAAAGGCGGGATGATCCCTTTTTCAACGGCCTGCTGATGAGGGGTGGATGGCGGAGAGGGTGACTGTCGAACAGTAGTCCGATGATGTTCTATAAAGTTCAATAAATACTTTATACGACAACAACTTATTTCATAGCGTCGTCCAAAACCGTCTTGCTGCGTTCCCTAAAATCCGCGATCCTATGTGGGACAGGATGATGGACAAGGGGAAGCAGCCATGCCGAAGAAGGCCAAAGAACTATCAGCGTTGGCGGTAGCGAAGTTGAAGACCGAAGGACGACACGCCGTAGGCGGCGCGGACGGCCTGCACCTTCGTATCGCCGGGGGTTCCCGCGCATGGGTGTTGCGCGTAGCGGTCGGAACCCGCCTGAACGACAACGGCAAGCCCGTAGTGCATCGTCGGGACGTAGGGCTAGGCAGCTATCCCGAAGTGTCGTTGGCCGAAGCCCGCGAAAAGGCACGCGAATTGCGCAAGCAGGTTCGGGGCGGCATCGACCCCATCGAACAGAAGAAGCAAGACCGCGAAGCCCTGCGTGTTCAGCAGTCGAAGGCAAAGACCTTCCGCGAATGCGCCGAAGTCGTGATTGCGAACAAGTCGCGCGAACTCAAAAACGCCAAGCACGTAGCGCAATGGCAATCGACGCTTGAAACCTACGCCTATCCGACCATTGGCGAACGCATCGTAG
>NZ_JAQVGQ010000222.1 GCF_028696615.1 Immundisolibacter sp.
GCAATCCGCAAAACCGCGTGCGCTCCTCAGCGCATCGGGGCAGCGCAGCGTGCTGCGGCATCGCCTCAGGCATCCAGGCGCGCCAGCACGGCAGCCGCCTGGGCCACCTGCTCCGGCGTGCCGCTGCGCTGAATCTCGGCGAACACCTGCCGCGCCGAGGCGCCATCGGCCATGCCGACGTAAGCGGTGAGCAGGTCGATCTGGGTGTCCACCGGATCACCGAAGCCGTCGTCGGCCGGCGGCTGACTGGCGCCGGCGGCCGTCGCGGCAGGCTGAGCGGATGCGGTGGCAGACACGACCGCCGCCGCGGCGGCGGTGGAGGTGGCTGCGGCAGGCGCCGGCGCAGCGGGCGTGGGCTGCACCCACTCGACCTGCGTCGGCGGCGTCGCTGCCGCCGTTGCCGCGCCGCTCGCAGCGGCCGGCGCACCGACGGCCGGCGCTGCCAGCTCGCCGCGCCCGCGCCGCCGCTGCCGCCACAACAGCAGCCCGCCCAGCCCAAGCCCGGCCGCCGCCGCCAGAAGGTAAGGCATCACACCACCCGCCGGCGCCGCGGTCGCTGCAGGCGCGGGCGCGACGGCGGCCGGCAGCGCGGGCGCGGTAGGTGGCGGCGCGGTCACGCCACCGGCAGCGCCCTGACCGGTCGCGGCGCCCGCCTCGCCGCCAGGACTGGTCTTCACCAACTCGGTGAGCGTCTTGATCTGGTCCTCGAGCGCGCCCAGGCGCCGCTGCAAGGCTTCATTCTGTTGCTGCGCGGCGTCGAGCGCCTCTTCCAGCAATTGCACGCGCGGCGCGCCGCCCACCTCGGTGGCGCCGGAAACCGGCGCCGGCGCCTTGGCATCCTCGCCGCGCAGCACACGCACCTCGGCGGCCGGCGCCGGCGCCTCGATCGGGCCGGCGGCTGCCGTCGACGCCGGAGCCGGGGGCGATTCGGCTGCCGCCGGCGGCGGGCTTGGCGCCGCTTCGGCCGCCGCCGCCACCGGCGGCGTCTGCCGCAGCTCGCGCGCTTCGGGAATGGTGAGCTTGACGCCTGCCTTCAGGCGCGTCGGATCACCGTTGATGAAGGCCTGCGGATTGGCACGCACGATGGCGGCCATCACCGCATCGAGGTCAGCCCCCGCCGGACGCACGCGGCGCGCCACTGTCCACAGCGTAATGCCGGGCGGCACCGGCCCGTAGGTCGCGCCGGCCCGCGGCTGGCCCACGTTGGCGAAGGGATTGAACGCGCGCGGCGGTCGCGGCACGGCCGGTGCCGGCGGCGCCGACCAGGCCGGCGCCGGGCTGGCCGCCGGCGTCGGCGGCGCGCTGCCGACCGGGTCGAGCAGGACGGTGTAGTGCCGCGCCACCTGGCCGCTCGGGCTGATCGCCTCGACCACGAAATCCAGGTAAGGCTCGCGCACCGGCTCGTACGAGGTGACACTCACGTAGGAACGGCCGTTGTCGCCGACCTTGACCGCAAAGCGCAGCGCCACGCCGGCCAGCGAGCCGTCGACGCCCAGACGGCGGTGCTCCTCGGCCGACGCCAGGCCGACCTTGGCCAGCTCGGCCTCGGCGGCGCTGGTGCCGATCAACTCGATGCGCGCCTGCAGCGGCTGACCGAGTGCCGACGTCACGCGCAGCTCGCCTAGGCCGAGCGCCCGCGCCGCCAGCGGCGCCATGCCCAGCGGCAGCAGCAGAACCGGCGCCATCATGCGCCCTAGCCGTTTGCGTGTAGCCACCCGAGCCCTCCCGTTTGCTGTACGCCGGTGCGAATCGTGCCGTGAACGTCGACGATGATGCCGTGTCTGCGGGGCATTCGACCGCATGAGGTCACGGCAGTCGCACCACCGCCCCTCAGCCGCCCAGATACTCGGTGATCAGCCGCTCGGCGATCTGCACGCTGTTGGTGGCGGCGCCCTTGCGGATGTTGTCCGACACCACCCACAGGTCGAGGCCACACGGGTGGCTGATGTCCTCGCGGATGCGCCCGACGTACACCCAGTCCTCGCCAGCCGCTTCCACCGCCGTGGGATAACCGCCCGGGGCGCGCTCGTCGATCACCTGCACGCCCGGCGCACCAGCCAGCAGCGCGCGCGCCTCGTCGGCACCGAGCGGGCGCTCGAACTCGACGTGCACCACCTCGGAGTGGCCGTAGAACACCGGGATGCGCACGCAGGTCGGGTTCACGTCGATGTCGGGCTCGCCCAGGATCTTGCGCGTCTCCCACACCATCTTCATTTCTTCGCGCGTGTAGCCGTTGTCCTGGAAGGTATCGATCTGCGGCAGCGCGTTGAAGGCGATCTGCTTCGGATACACCTGCGGCTCGATCGGCTGACCGTTCAGGAGCGCCGCGCTCTGGCGGGCGAGTTCCTCGATGGCCTTCTTGCCGGTGCCGGACACCGACTGGTAGGTCGCCACGTTGATGCGGCGAATGCGCGCCGCGTCGTGCAGGGGCTTGAGCGCCACCACCATCTGAATGGTGGAGCAGTTGGGGTTGGCGATGATGCCGCGGTTGCGGTAATCGGCGATGTCGTGCGGGTTGACCTCCGGCACCACCAGCGGGATGTCGGGTTCGTTTCGAAAGTGCGAGGTGTTGTCGATCACCACGCAGCCGGCCTCGGCGGCGCGCGGCGCGTACTCGGCGGACACCGCACCGCCGGCCGAGAACAGGCCGATCTCGGCCTTCGTGAAATCGAACGTCGCCAGGTCCTGCACCTGGACGCGCCGCTCGCCGCAGCGCACTTCCTTGCCCACCGAGCGCTCGCTGGCCAGCGCATACAGCTCGCCGATCGGAAAGCCGCGCTCGGCCAGCACCTCCAGCATGGTCTCGCCGACCGCACCGGTGGCGCCGACCACGGCCACGTTGAACTTACGACTCATCTGATTCGTCCTGTCAAACCCCGCCGCGCAGCGCGGCGACCACGGCATCACCCATCTGTGCGGTGCCGAGCACCCGCTCGCCCGGCAGCGCGATGTCGGCGGTGCGCAGGCCCTGGCGCAGCACGCTGGCCACGGCCTGTTCCACCGCATCGGCCGCGCTCGCCTGCCCCAGCGTGTAGCGCAGCAGCATGGCCACCGACAACAGCGTCGCCAGCGGGTTGGCCTTCTGCTGGCCGGCGATGTCCGGCGCCGAGCCGTGCACCGGTTCGTACAGACCAAAGCCGGTCTCGTTCAGCGACGCCGACGGCAGCATGCCGATGGAGCCGGTCAGCATGGCGGCGCAGTCGGACAGGATGTCGCCGAACAGGTTCTCGGTGACCACCACGTCGAACTGCTTGGGCGCGCGCACCAGCTGCATGGCGGCGTTATCCACGTACATGTGGCTGAGCTCGACGTCCGGGTAGTCGGCCGCGAGGCGCGTCATCACGTCGCGCCACAGCTGGCTGGTCTCCAGCACGTTGGCCTTGTCCACCGAGCACAGCCGCCGGCCGCGCCGACGCGCGATGTCGAAGCCGGTGCGGCCGATGCGCTCGATCTCGGCCTCGCTGTAGACCATGGTGTTGCGCCCAATGCGCGTGCCGTCGGCCAGCGTCTCGACGCCGCGCGGCTCACCGAAGTAAATGCCGCCGGTCAGCTCGCGGATGATGACGATGTCGAGCCCGGCCACCACCTCGGGCTTCAGCGTCGAGGCGCCGGCCAGCTCCGGGAACAACAGCGCCGGGCGCAGGTTGGCGTACAGGCCGAGCGCCTTTCGGATGCCGAGCAGGCCGCGCTCCGGGCGCAGGTGCGCCGGGCCGCGATCCCACTTCTCGCCGCCGACCGCGCCCAGCAGCACGGCATCGGCCGCCCGCGCCAACGCCACCGTCTCGTCCGGCAGCGGCACGCCGGTGACGTCGATGGCGCAGCCGCCGATGAGGCCACGCGTGAAGGTGAAATCGAGGCCGAATTTTTCGCCCACCGCCAGCAGCAGCTTTTCCGCTTCGGCGACGATTTCGGGACCGATGCCGTCGCCCGGCAGCAGCAGAATGGTGTGACTCATGCGCTCGCTCCGGCACGATCAGGGAACAGCCAGGGGGCTTCTGCCGCGCGGCGCGCCTCGTAAGCGCGGATGGCGTCGGCGTGCTGCAGGGTGAGCCCAATGTCGTCGAGGCCGTTCAGCAAGCGATGCCGGCGGTCGGCGTCGATCGAGAACGCGAATACCTCGCCCGAGGGCGTGCGCACCTGCTGCGCCTCCAGATCCACCGTCAGGCG
>NZ_JAQVGQ010000223.1 GCF_028696615.1 Immundisolibacter sp.
CGAGCGTGCCGTCGTCGCCCTTGGCGCGCAGCGCCAGGCGCTGGTGCACCCCAAAACGGTGCTGCTCGTCGATGATGGCCAGGCCGAGGCGTGCGAACCGTACGTCGTCCTGAAACAGCGCATGCGTGCCGACCACCAGCGGCGCGGCACCGCTGGCGATGGCCTCGAGGATGCCGGCGCGGCTGCGCCCGCCATGCCGGCCGGCCAGCCACACCGGATCGATGCCCAGCGGCGGCAGCCAGCGGCAGAAATTGCGAAAGTGCTGCTCGGCGAGCAGCTCGGTGGGCGCCATGATGGCCACCTGCCAGCCGGCCTCGACCGCTTCGAGCGCGATCGCCGCCGCCACCAGCGTCTTGCCGGAACCGACATCCCCCTGCAGCAGGCGCAGCATCGGGTGCGGCCGCGCAAGATCGGCCAGCGCCTCGTCGATGACACGCCGCTGCGCGGCGGTGAGCGCGAACGGCAGCGTCTCGATCAGCCGCGCGCGCAGCCGCCCGCCGCCGCCGACCGCCGGCGCCCGCCGCGTCTGGCGCCGGCGGCGGCGCTCGCGCAGGCTCAGGTGATGCGCCAGCAGCTCCTCGAGCGCCAGGCGCTGCAGCGCCGCCGCGGCGTCGTCGAGCGCCGCGGCGGGCGGCTGGTGCAGGCACCGCAGCGCCGTCGGCAGGTCCGGCAAGTGCAGCGCGGCGCGCAAGCCGGCCGGCAAAAGCTCCGGCAAAAACTGCTCGCAGCGCCCGAGCGCCGCGCCGATCAACCGCCGCAGCGTGGCCTGCGTAAGTCCGGCGGTGCTGGGGTAGACCGGCGTCAGCGTCGGCGCCGGCAGCGGCTCGTCGGCGCCGCCGGGCAGCAGCCGGTAGTCCGGGTGGACCATCTCGGCCCGCAGCAGCCCGCCGCGCACCTCCCCATAGCACTCCAGCCAGCGGCCTGGCTGCAGCTGCTGCACCTGCGCCGGACGAAAATGGAAGAACCGCAGCGTGAGCGCGCCGCTCGTGTCGGCGAGGCTCACCAGCAACGCGCGCCGCCGCCCCTGGCCGAGCTCCACCGCCTCGATGCGGCCGCGCACCAGCGCCGCCTGGCCCTCGCGCAGGCTGCCTATGGCCTGCAGGCGGCTGCGATCCTCGAAGCGCAGCGGCAGGTGCAGCAACAGATCGGCCGGCCGGGTGATGCCAAGCTGCGCCAGACGCCCGATGAGCGCCGGACCCACCCCCGGCAGCGCGGCCAGCGCGAAAGCCTCGGGCCGGGCGGCTGCGGCAATCGCCATGCCGGCGCCGGCAGGGGTCAGCCGAGCACCAGCACGGCGTCGGCCTCGATGGCCGCGCCGCGCGGCAGCGCCGCCACGCCAAGCGTCGCCCGCGCCGGGTAAGGCGGCTCGAAGTAGCGCGCCATGACGGCGTTGACGGTCGCGAAGTGGCCAAGATCGGTCAGATAAATGGTGATCTTGGCGGCCTGGCGCAGGCTGCCGCCGGCCGCCTCGGCGACCGCTTTCAGATTCTCGAACACGCGCACCGCCTGCGCCTCGATGCCGCCCTCGACCAGCTCGCCGCTGGCCGGGTCGAGCGGAATCTGTCCCGACAGGTACACGGTGTCACCGGCACGGATGGCCTGCGAATAGGGGCCGATGGCGGCCGGCGCGCGGTCGCTGGCGATGACTTCGAACGGCATGCTCAACCTCGTTTTCGCACGATGCGCCGGACGGATTTGAGTTTACGCAGGCGCTTCATGACCCGCGCCAGGTGCACCCGGTCGCGCACCTCGATGGTGAAATCGTCGATGGCGTGGATGCCGTCCTTGTCGTGCAGTTGCACGTTGGCAATGTTGCAGTCCATGTCGGCGATGGCCGCGGCCAGCGTGGCCAGCTCGCCGCGCTGGTCGACCACCTCGACGCGGATGTCGACCGGAAAGCGCGCATCGCCCGCCGGCTGCCATTCGACGTCCAGCCACTTGTCGGGTTGCTTGGCGAACTCGGCGGTGCTCGGGCAGCCGTCGACGTGGATCACCACGCCGCGGCCGGCGCTCACGTAACCGCGGATCGGATCGCCGGGGATCGGCCGGCAGCACTTGCCGTAGCTCACCACCAGACCCTCGGTGCCCTTGATGGCCAGCGGCGCCGAGTGGGCGTCCTTGCCGACCAGCCAGCGCGGCGCCACACGCGCCAGCGCGCGGCGCAGCCCGGACCGCGACCGGCGCCCGGCGCGCGGCTGCGGGGTGCCGCTGACCAGGTGCGTGGCCACCACCGCCGCCAGGCGCTTGCCGAGCCCGACCTCCTCCAGCAGATCATCCATGGCGCGGGCGCTGAACTCGCGCAGCAGGCCGGCGATGTGCGCCTCGGGAATCTGCGCCATGGGCGTGCCAAGGCGCGCCAGCTCGATCTCGAGCAGCCGCCGGCCGAGCTCGATCGCCTTCTGCCGGTCGATGTTTTTCAGGAAATGCCGGATCGCCGCCCGCGCCTTGCCGGTGGCGACGAAGTTCAGCCAACTCGGGTGCGGCGTGGCGGTCTTGGCGGTGATGATCTCCACCGTCTGGCCAGTTTCGAGCACGCTGCTGAGCGGCGCCAGGCGCCGGTCGATACGCACCGCCACGCAGTGGTTGCCGATGTCCGAGTGCACGGCATAGGCGAAATCGACCGCCGTGGCGCCGGCCGGCAGGGCCATGATGCGGCCCTTGGGGGTGAACACGTACACCTCGTCCGGGAACAAGTCGACCTTGACCGAGTCCAGGAATTCCTGCGGATCGCCGGCGTTGCGCTGCAGCTCGAGCAGGCTTTGCAGCCACTCGCGCGCCCGCTGCGGCGGCCGCCCGCCGCCGCTGGGGTCCTTGTACGACCAGTGGGCGGCCACGCCCTCGTTGGCCACGCGGTCCATTTCCTCGGTGCGAATCTGGATTTCCGCCGGCACGCCGTACGGCGTGAACAGCGCCGTGTGCAGCGACTGGTAGCCGTTGGCCTTGGGAATGGCGATGTAGTCCTTGAAGCGGTGTGGCAACGGCTTGTAGGTGTTGTGCACCAGCCCCAGCACGCGGTAGCAGTCGTCCACCGAGTCGACCACGATGCGCAGCGCGTACACGTCGTACACCTCGCTGAGCGGAATGCGGTCCTGGCGCATCTTGCGGTAGACGCTGTACAGGTGCTTCTCGCGGCTTTCCATGCGGTAGCGCACGCCGGCCTGATCCAGGCGCTGGCGCAGCGTGGCCTCGATCTTGCCGACCACGTCGCGCCGGTTGCCGCGCGCCCGGCGCAGCGCCTCCTGCAGCACCCGGCTGCGCAGCGGGTACAGCGCCGCGAAGCCCAGCTCCTCGAGCTCGCTGGCGATCTGGTGCATGCCCAGGCGATTGGCGATCGGGGCGTAGATTTCCAGCGTTTCGCGGGCGATGCGGCGGCGTTTGTCGGGCGCCAAGTGGCCCAGCGTGCGCATGTTGTGCAGGCGGTCGGCCAGCTTGATCAGCATGACGCGCAGGTCACCCGCCACCGCCAGCATCATCTTGCGGAAATACGCGGCCTGCGCCTGCTCACGGGTCTCGAAGCGGATCTGCGTCAGCTTGGTGACGGCATCGACCAGCGCCGCCACTTCCTCGCCGAACTCGGCGGCGATCTCGGCGCGCGTGGCGGCGGTGTCCTCGATGACGTCGTGCAGCAGCGCCGCACACAGCGTGGCGGCGTCGACGTGCAGGTCGGCGAGGATGCCGGCGACCGCCAGCGGGTGGGCGATGTACGGCTCGCCGGTCTTGCGCTGCTGGCCTTCGTGCGCCCTGGCACCGAAGGCGTGGGCACGCCGGACCGCTTCGATCTCGTCCGGCGTCAGGTAAGCGGCCAGGCGGCGGGCGAGCGCCTCGATACCGCTGGCCTGGATGGCCTGGGCGGGGGCGCTCAGGCGTCCTCGTCCGCCGCAGGGGCGGACCCCTCGCTGGAAGGCTCCGGCATCTCGACCTGTGTGGTCGCCTCGACAGCTTGCTCCCAGCCGGCAGCGGCGCGCTGCTCGGCCAGCTCCTCCGGCGTCAGGAACAGGTGCAGCTCCTCCGGCTCGAGCACGCTGCGGTCGATCTTGCCGGCGGCGATTTCGCGCAGCGCGATGACGGTGGGCTTGTCGTT
>NZ_JAQVGQ010000030.1 GCF_028696615.1 Immundisolibacter sp.
CGCCTGGCCGATGCCGCGCGCCGCGCCGGTGACGATCACTACCCGTCCAGCCAGTAAATCGCTCATGAATCGCTCCTCCTGTTCCTTGGAATATTTGGAATATGTCGACGGCGTCGCGGGGAAGCCAGCGATCTGCTCCCGGCCGGTACCGGTCCGCAGCACCGGCGCGAGCGCCGCGCGATCGTCCCACAGCCGTTCGCTCATCCACAAGGGAGGGGCTAAAAAATCCGTCCATGGAATTTTTCAGCTCGCCGTCGCGCCGCACACGCCCGAGCGACGCTCAAAGAATCAATGACTTGCGCAATTGATTCATGCCGAGGCATGCTGCCCCGCAGGAACCGCTGAATAAATCAGCGGCTCCCAAGCGCCTGCATTGCCAAGGCCGGTGGCGGCGGCCTACCATGCGTTCACTTCGCCCCCACAGAAAGTCACCGAGGAGGGATGCTGCCATGGGTACCGTGGAACGCTTGGCCGTCAATGCCGCCAACCGCCGCTACAGCGAGGACGATGTCCGCCGCAGCGCGCGCAACCTGCTGGTCGACGGCTGCGAGATGAAAGCCGGCGACGAGGTGCTGATCCTGAACGAGAACGGCATCACCGAGCCGGCCGTGTCGGACATCATCGAGGACGAGGCGCGCAAGCTCGGCGGGCGCGTGCACGTGATGTGGACCGACACCGTCAAGGGCCCCGAAGACTTGCCGCCGTCGGTGGTCAAGGCCTTCGAGTCGCCGGACGTGACCGTGTTCAACCACATGATCGCCGGTGTGCTGCGCCTGGTGCCGTTCAACGGCCGCGGCATGAAAATGCTGAACTTTTTGCAGACTTGGGACCAGCTCGGCTCGCCGTTCGGTCAGGTGCCATACAAGGTGTGGCTGGAGGTGCTGAAAAGCCTCGGGCAGCGTCTTGGCATGGCCAAATCCTGGCGCATCACCTGTCCGCTGGGCAGCGATTTCGGCGGGCCAATCCCGCAGCCCGGGCAGTCGCCCAAGGGCGCCAAAGCCGAAACCAAGGGCACCGGCGATGGCTTCACGTTGCGTACGTTCCCGCTCGGCGTGTGTCAGGTGTTCGACAGCATGCAGGCCAGCGGGCGGCTTGCCGTGCGCTGGCTGACGCCGTCCGGCGTGCACGTGTTCGAGCCCAACGGCATCGCGCTGCCGAGCCCGGTGCTGATCGACATCGACCACGGCCGCATCACCGGCTTCGACGGCGACGCCAAGGCCGTGTCGGAGCTGCGCGCCTATATGGAAAAATGCGCCGCCGAGATGGGCAAGGACCCGTACATCGTCAATTCCTGGCACGCCGGCATCAACCCGCGCTGCGCGGTGACGGCCGGGCCGCAGCAGGGGCTCGACCAGTGGATGTACATGGCGCACGCCAACCCGCGCATCGTGCATTTCCACACCATCGGCGCCCAGCCGCCGGGCGAGATGTCGATCCCGGTGATCGATCCCACCATCGAATTCGATGGCGAGAAACTGTGGGACCGGGGCCGCTTCGTGTTCCTGGACCGCGCCGAGCTGCGCGAGCGGGTGCGCGCCTTCGGCGATCCCGACTTCGCCTTTCACCACGAGCTCGACATCGGCGTTTGAGCCGCTTCATCACCACGCAAGGAAACGTTCCATGTCCCGCACCATCTGGTACACGCGCTGTCCGGTGCCGACCGCCTCCGGCCTCGCCTTCCAGCTCAAGCTGTTCGACAGCGAATTCGCCGGCACCGATTGCGAGATGCGCAACATCAAGGAGCTCGGCCGCGAGAACGCCGACACGCACTTCGCCCACACGCTGGCGGACTCGTTCCGCGAGGGCGGCGGCTCGCCGCCGGTGTGGGCGCGCTCGCGCGGCGCCGACACCGCGCTGCTCGGCATCAGCTTCGTCGAAGAGACGCTGGGTCTTTTCGTGCGTAAGGACGATCCCATCCACTCGGTGCGCGATCTGGCCGGCAAGCGCCTGGCGCTGCCGGTGTGGCCCAAGCTGATCATGAATTTCTTCCGCTTCGCGGCGCAGAAGGCTTTCGTGTCCGCGCTGGAACTGCACGGCCTGCGCGAGGATGATGCGCAGTTCGTGGACGTGGTCGAGACCGGCGATCACTACCAGTTGATCAACCCCGGTTTCGCCGATGCCACGGCGCGCCAGCAGCCGTCCTACTACCACTGCCAGCTGCGCGCCCTGCTGGAGGGCAAGGTGGACGCCTTCTTCGCCAAGGGTGGCGAGATCGCCGCCATGCAGCGCGAGTCCGGCGGCGGCATCCGCATGCTCTACAACCTGATGGACGCCGAGCCGCTGTGGGCCAAGGTCAACAACGCCACCCCGCGCTTGCTCACGGTGAGCCGCTCGCTGGTGCGCGAGCGCCCGGACGCGGTGGTGCGTTACGCGCGCACCCTGCTGAAGGCCGCCACCTGGGCCGCGCAACCCGAAAACAAGGCCGAGGCCACCGCCGCCATGGCGCGTGAAACGGGCGTGACACCGGCCGACATCGAGACGTACTACACGCCGGACATCCATCAAAAGCTCAAACCCGAGCTGAGCGCGCGCCTGATCGAGACGCTCGAGATCATGAAAAGCTTCCTGCACGCACACGGCTACATCGAGCAGAATTTCTCGACCCGGGACTGGATGGCCCCCGAGCTGTTGCGCGAGGCGTATGCGGCCGAAGGCCTCGCCTGGATCGATTGAGCGCAACCCGCCACACGCTGCAAGGAGCCAACATGACCAGCCCGCTCGACCCCAAGGCCCTGCGCCAGGTGTTCGGCCAGTTCTGCACCGGGGTCACTGCGGTGTGCGTCAGCGGCCCCGACGGGCGCCGCTACGGCATCACCGTCAACTCCTTCAGCTCGCTGTCGCTGGACCCGCCGCTGGCGTTGTTCGCGCTGGTGCGCGAATCCGAGACGCTGAAGGCCATCCAGGCCGCGCGCGCGTTCAGCATCAACATCCTGGCCGAGAACCAGCAGGACATCTCCAATGCCCTGGCCAGGAAGGGCGGGGCCGAGAAGATGGAGGTCGTGCCGACCCATCCCGGCGTGACCGGCGCGCCCATCATCGAGGGCAGCATCGGCTACATGGACTGCGTGCTGCATGCCGAGTACGAGGGCGGCGATCACGTGATCGTGGTCGGCGAAATCAAGCAGGCGGCGGTCGGCGAGGCGCTGCCGCCGCTGCTGTATTTCCGCAGCGGTTACAAGACCCTGCCGGGCTGAGGCCGGCGTCGGCCAGGGCGCCGAAAGGTTCGTACCAAGGGTTTCCGAATCCGCGGCGCAGCGCGCCGGTGTGAATGTGAGGCGCGAGCCCAGAAATCTTCGGGAGGATGCTCATGGACCAGGCGCGTGTGACAGAAACCATCGACATCGCCGCCGCGCCGGACGACGCCTGGGCGCTGGTCGGCGATTTCGCCGGGCTGGTGGCCTGGTTTCCCGCGGTGGCCGACAGCGTAGTCGAGGGCAGCGGCATCGGCGCGGTGCGTCACCTGACCATGCCCGATGGCAACCGGCTCACCGAGCGCCAGGAGGCGCGCGACGACGCCGGCCGCAGCTACGAGTACGTTGCCACGGCCGGCGCACTGCCGTGCACGGACTACCGCTCGCGTATCGCCGTGACACCGACCGGCAGCGGCTCGCGCATCACCTGGACCGCCACGTTCAAACCGATCGCGGACGCGCCGGTCAACGCCGTGGACTTCATCGCCGAGGTATACCGCGCCGGTCTCGCCCGCGCCAAGGCGCTGCTCGAAAAGACCGCGTAAACGCGGCGCCGGCGGGCGCGTCACGGTCGACACCTCGCAGCGCGGCTGTTAGCCTGCCGGGCTGGCAGTCCTTGCGAGGAGCGCGCCCATGACCACGCTACACGTCAACGGCAAGGCGTTCGAGCTCGACGCCGATCCCGACAAACCACTTTTGTGGGTGCTGCGCGAGGACCTGGGTCTGACCGGCAGCAAGTTCGCCTGCGGCGTGGGCCACTGCCTGGCCTGCCTGGTGCACCTGGACGGCCAACCGGCGGCGGCCTGTCTGACGCCACTGGGTGCGGTTGGCTCGCGGCAGGTGACCACCATCGAAGGCCTGCCGGCCGACGGCAGCCATCCGGTGCAGCGTGCCTGGATGGAGCTGAACGTGGTGCAGTGCGGCTACTGCCAGTCCGGGCAGATCATGGCCGCCGTGGCGCTGCTGGTGCGTACACCGCAGCCCGACGAGGCCGCCATCGACGCCGCCCTGCGCGGCAACCTGTGCCGCTGTGGCACCTACCAGCGCATCCGCCGGGCGGTGCAGCGCGCCGCCGCGCTGGCGCGGGAGATTTGACATGCTCGCCCTGAGCAGGCGCGCATTCCTGGTCGGCGGTGCGAGCATCGCCGGTGGCTTGTGTCTGGCGCTGCGCCTGCCGTTGGCCGGCGCAGCTCAAAACGCCACGGCGTTTGCTCCCAACGCCTTCGTGCGCGTGGACACTGACGGCGCCGTCACGCTCACGCTGCACAAATCCGAGATGGGGCAGGGTGCGCACACGGGTCTCGCCGCCATCCTGGCCGACGAGCTCGACGTGGATCTCGCCGCCGTGCGTCTGGTGATGACCGACGAGGACCCGGCCTATTACCTCGCCATGGGTGCGATGGGCACCGGCGGCAGCACCAGCATCCGTTACTCCTGGGATGCGCTGGCGCAGGCCGGTGCCGCGGCGCGCGCCATGCTGATCGCCGCCGCCGCGCGCACCTGGCAGGTCGAGCCGGCCGCGTGTCGCACCGCGGTGGGCAAGGTGCTCGGGCCGGCCGGGCAGAGTCTTGGCTACGGCGAGCTGGCAACGCTCGCGGCGAGCCTGCCGGTGCCGGAAAACCCGCCGCGCCGCTCACCGGCCGACTATCGCTACATCGGCAAGCCGACGCCGCGCGTCGACAACCTGCCCAAGGTCACCGGGCAGGCCCGATTCGGCATCGACGTGAGCCTGCCGGGGCTGCTGACGGCGGTGGTGCTGCGTGCGCCGCAGTTCGGCGGCGCGCTCGACAGCTTCGATGCCAAGGCCGCCGAGCGGCTGCCCGGCGTGCGCGCCATCGTCGCCATCGATGCAGGCGTCGGTGTGGTCGCCGACGGCTACTGGCAGGCGCGCCGGGCCGCGCAGAAGGTAACCGTGCGCTGGCGGCCGGCGGCACTGGCGCTGGACGATGCCGGCATCGCCAAGGCGCTCGCCGCAGCGCTCGACACGCAGGGCAGTCCGGCGCGCCGCGCCGGCGACGTCGCGGCGGCGCTCGAAAGCGCCGGCAAGACGCTCGAAGCCAGCTACCGGCTGCCGTTCCTTGCCCATGCCTGCATGGAACCGATGAACGCCACCGCCCACCTGCACGACGGACGCTGCGAAATCTGGGCGCCGACGCAGGGCCAGACCCGCGCCCGCGATGCCGCGGCGGCGCTACTCGGCATCCCGCGCGAGCGGGTGACGGTGCACACCACCTACCTGGGTGGCGGTTTCGGGCGGCGTTTCGAGGTCGATTTCGTGCTTGAGGCGGTGGCGCTGTCGCGCGCCGTCGACGCCCCGGTCAAGGTGGTCTGGTCGCGCGAGGACGATCTCGCGCACGACTTCTACCGCCCGGCGGCGCTGCACCGCCTGCGCGCCGCGCTGGCCGGCAATACGCCCACCGCCTGGCAGCACCGCATCGCAAGTCCCTCCATCCAGCGCCGCCTGGCGCCCGATACGGTCAAGCGTGGCGTCGATCACACGGTGGTGGAAGGCGTGAGCGAGCTGCCCTACGCCATCCCCAACGTGGCGGTGGACTGCGCTCTGGTCGAGCTCGGCGTGCCGGTCGGCTACTGGCGCTCGGTCGGCAATTCCGGCAATGCCTTCGTGGTCGAGTCGTTCGTCGACGAACTCGCGCACGCCGCCGGCGAGGACCCGGTGGTCTTTCGCCGCCGCCTGCTGGCCGGTCAGGCGCGCCATCTGGGCGTGCTCGAGCTGGCCGCCGAGCGCGCCGGCTGGGGGCAGCCGCTGCCCCAAGGGCGCGCCCGCGGTATCGCCGTGCACACGAGCTTCGGCAGCTACGTGGCGCAGGTGGTGGAGGTCGAACGCGGCCAGCGTGCGCCGCGCGTGCGTCGTGTGGTGTGCGCCATCGACTGCGGTCGGCACGTGAACCCGGACCAGGTGGCGGCGCAGATGGAAAGCGGCATCGTCGACGCCTTGACCGCCGCCCTGTACGGCGAGGTGCCGATCGCGGACGGCGCCGCGCGGACCGGCAACTTCGACAGCTACCCGCTGTTGCGCCTGGATGGCACGCCGCAGATCGAGGTGCACATCGTGCCCAGCGACGCACCGCCAGGCGGCTGCGGCGAGCCCGGCGTGCCGCCGCTGGCGCCGGCGTTGGCCAATGCCCTGTTCGCGCTGACCGGCGAGCGGCAGCGCTCCCTGCCGCTGCGGCTGGTCTGATGAGATCAGGGGGCCGGATGCCCCCCAAGGGTCAAGCCAAGGGTCAAGCAATGGCTGCGACGGCGCTCACGCGCCCGGCGTGAGCCCGACCAGCGCCGCCAGCGTGCCGTGTTCGGTGTGATCGAGGCGCACCCGCGCCCGTCCGGCATAGCCGAGGCGTACTCGCCAGGCGTGGCTGAGCGGCATGCCAAGCACGCTGCGCAGCACCATGGCGATGGTGCCGCCGTGGCCGACCAGCAGCACGCGTCGGCCGTGCGCGCCGGTGAGCAGCCGCTGCCAGGCCACCTCCACGCGGGCGGCGAAATCCGCCACCGGCTCGCCCAGCGGTGGCGGGTGCGCCACCGGGTCCTGCCAGAAGCGCGTCAGCGCGGCGCCGTATTCGGCCTGAACCTGGGCGGCGGTCAAGCCTTCCCATAGACCGAAGCCGATTTCGCGAAAATCGTCGTCGATGCGGAAATCGGCGCCGCGCTCGGCGGCCAGGGCCTGCGCGAATTCCCGGCAGCGGCGCAGCGGCGAGCAGACGATCATGTCCCAGGCGTGGTCGGCGGTGGCGGCGGCGAGCTGCGTCCAGCCGGTGGCCGACAGCGGGTCGTCGACGCTGCCGCGAAAGCGCGAGCCGCCCGCGGGTTCGCCGTGGCGCAGCAGGTCGATCAGGGTGGTCGGGGCGTCCATCAGGGGCTCCGTGCCGAGAAGGTTTGGGCGCGGTAGGCGGCCCAGTCGAAGTGCGGGCCGGGATCGGTCTTGCGGCCGGGCGCGATGTCGCTGTGGCCGACGATGGCCTCGGCGCGGATGGCCGCAAACGCCCTGCGCAGCGCCCGCGTCAGCGCCGCCAGCACGGCGTACTGGGCCGGCGTGAAGCGGTCGTGGTCACAGCCTTCGAGCTCGATGCCGAGTGAGAAATCGTTGCAGCGCTCGCGCCCGGCAAAGCGCGACACGCCGGCGTGCCAGGCGCGCCGGTGGACCGGCACGAATTGCAGCAGTAGCCCGTCGCGGCGGATGAAAAAATGTGCCGACACCCGCAGGCCGGCCAGGTCCGCATAGTCGGCGCGGCGCGTGCAGTCGAGCGTGCCGCAGAACAGCGCCGGCACGTCCGGGCCGCCGTACTGGCCGGGCGGCAGGCTGATGGCGTGGATGACCAGCAGCTCGACGCCGGTGCCCGGCGGACGCTCGTCGCAGTGCGGCGAGGGTAGGTACTGCGCGCCCCGGGCGAGGCCGCTTTCGGCGTCGATGTGCAGGTCTGTGGGATAGGGCGGGCTCACGGGCGGGGCAGGGGCGGCGGGGGACTCGTCATTGTCGCGCCGATCGGCCGCCATCGGGCTGCCGGATTACACTTGCCGACCCGCGTCCGTCGCCTACGAAGCGTCCTCACATGCCTGTCGTCCCCGGTTTGTTGTTCGTTGTCTGTGGTCCGTCCGGGGTTGGCAAGACCAGTCTGGTGCGCGCGCTGGTGGCGCGTTGTCCGCAGCTCACGCTGTCGGTGTCCTACACCACCCGCCCGCCGCGGCCGGGCGAGCAGGACGGCGTGGCTTATCACTTCGTCAGTGATGAGCGTTTCGCCGCCATGCAGGCCGCCGGCGAGTTTCTGGAATCGGCGCGGGTGTTCGATCACCACTACGGCACCTCGGCGGTGGCGGTGGCGCAGGCGCTGGCGGCGGGCCGCTCGGTGGTGCTCGAAATCGACTGGCAGGGCGCCCGGCAGGCCCGCGCGCGCCTGCCGGGTTGCGTCACGGTGATGATCCTGCCGCCGTCAGTGGCGACGCTGCGCGAGCGCCTCAGCGGCCGCGGCGATGATGAAGCCACCATCGAGCGGCGCATGCGCGATGCGCTGGCCGAACTTCGCCACTGGCCGGAATTCGACTACCTGGTGGTGAACGACGATTTCGGGCGCGCGCTGGATGATCTGACCGCCATCACCCGCGCCGCGGCGCTGACGCGCGAGCACCAGCGCGCCTGGCTGCTCAGCCACCTGCCCGAGCTGGGCGACTGAATCAGCCGTCGTTCACGGCTGGCGGGCGATCTGCACGGCCTGGGGCGATGTCTCCAGCCAGCGCCGGGCGCGGTTGGCGTCGGCGACCCGCGTCAGCGAGCCCTGCGAGTCCATCAGCACCATCACCACCGGCTTGCCGCCGACGCTGGCCTGCATCACCAAGCAGCGCCCGGCTTCGCTGATGTAGCCGGTCTTGGTCAGGTCGATGTCCCACTGGCGGTTGCGCACCAGCGGGTTGGTGTTGCGGTACTGCGTGCGGTAGCGGCCCACCATGACCGCGTATTCGGCGGTGGTCGAGTAGTTGCGGATGGTCGGGTAGCGCGCCGCCGCGCGCACCATGCGCACCAGGTCCTGGGGGGTCGAGCGATTGCCAGCGGACAGGCCGGTGCCATCCACGAAACGCGTGTGCGTCATGCCGAGCGCTCTGGCCTTGCGGTTCATGGCGGCCACGCCGGCCGCAAAGCCGCCCGGGTAATTGCGCAGCAGCGCCGCGGCGGCGCGGTTCTCGGACGACATCAGCGCCAGGCGCAGCAGGTCGGCGCGCGTCAGGCGCGTGCCGACCGCCAGACGCGAGCTGGTATTGCGCAGGCGGTCGCGCTCGGCGTCGGTAATGGTCAGGACCTGGTTCATCGGCTGACCGGCGTCCAGCACCACCATGGCCGTCATGAGCTTGGTGATGGAGGCGATCGGTAGCGTCTGATCGGCGTTTTTGGCGTACAGCACCTGCCCGCTGTCGGCGCGCACGATCAGCGCGGCGCGCGAGCGCAGATCGACCTTTCCGGCCGGCGCGCTGCGCGCCGGGGCGGCGTGAGTGCTGGTGAGCAGTCCGGCCAGCAACAGGCCGGACACCAAACGCAGTACCGTGGATGGCCGCATCGTTCTCCCTTGCAGGTGTTGGTCCGACCGGCGTGGTCGGTGGGGTGCGCGCCGCCCGGGCACGGCGCCCACAGTATCGCCATTTTCGCGCCAAAAGCCAGTAGTTGACGCGGATTGTTCAAGCGTGGTCGCGCCCGAACGGCACGCGACTGACGCTTGCCTGCAGCAAGCTGAAAAAGTCCATGGACGGGTTTTCAGCTTTCCGCCTCCAGGCCGCGCACGCGCGCAAAGCCGCGCGGCAGCGGTTTGCCGCGGTCACCGCGATGGCCGCTGTAGGCGTCGAGATCCGCGCCGCGCAGCGTCAGATGCCGGCCGCCGGACAGCACTTTGAGTGCCGCGCCGGCCGGCAGCGGCAGCACGCACTGCAGTTTTTCCTCGCCGCTCAGGATCAGCTTGCCGGGGATGCCGATCAGCTTCACGCCCTTGCCGCGCGGCAGCTGCGGCAGCTCGGCCACCGGGAAGATGAGCAGCCTGCCGGCGCTGCTGGCGCAGGCCAGGCGCAGCCCGTCCTCGGCGGGCAGCAACAGCGGCGCCAGCGGCAGGGCGCCGTCCGGCACCGTGAGCACCGCCTTGCCGGCACGCTGGCGCGAGATGAGCGACTCGAGCGGCGTGACGAAGCCATAGCCGGCGTCGCTGGCGAGCAGCACGCGCTGGTCGGGCTCGCCAAGCAGGACGTGCAGCACGCGCGCGCCGGCCTCGAGCGAGAGGCGGCCGGACAGCGGCTCGCCGTGGCCGCGTGCCGAGGGCAGCGTGTGCGCCGGCAGCGCGTAGGCGCGGCCGGTGGAGTCCAAAAATACCGCCTGCTGGGTGCTGCGCCCGCGGGCGGCGGCTTGGAATCGATCGCCGGACCGGTAGCCGAGCGCGGCGGGATCGACCTCGTGGCTTTTGGCCAGGCGCACCCAGCCGTGCGCCGACAGCACCACGGTGACCGGCTCGCTGGGTGCCAGTTCCGCCTCGGCGAGCGCTCGCGCGGCGCCGCGCTCGACCAAAAGACAACGCCGGGCGTCGCCGTATTTTTCGGCATCGGCCTCGATTTCGCTGCGGATCAGCGCCCGCAGCAGCTGGCCGGAGCCGAGCGTCGCCTCGAGGCGGTCGCGTTCGGCGGCAAGCTCGTCGTGCTCGCCGCGCAGGCGGGTTTCCTCCAGCCGCGCCAGGTGCCGCAGTTTCAGTTCCAGGATGGCCTCGGCCTGCGCATCGGTGAGGCCGAAGCGCTGCATCAGCACCGGTTTCGGGCGCTCCTCGAAGCGGATGATGGCGATCACCTCGTCGATGTTGAGGAACGCGATCAGCAGGCCATCCAGGATGTGCAGGCGCTCGAGCACCCGGTTCAAACGGTGCTGCAGACGCCGGCGCACGGTGACGGTGCGGAACTCCAGCCATTCCTTGAGCAGGCCGCGCAGGTCGCGCACGCCCGGCCGGCCGTCCAGGCCAATGCAGTTGAGGTTCACCCGGTAGCTTTTTTCGAGCTCGGTGGTGGCGAACAGATGGCCCATCAGCGCGTCCACGTCGATGCGCTTGCTGCGCGGCACCAGCACCAGCCGGGTCGGGTTCTCGTGGTTGGACTCGTCGCGCAGATCCTCCAGCCACGGCAGCTTCTTGGCCTGCATTTGAGCGGCGATCTGCTCCAGCACGCGCGCGCCCGACACCTGGTACGGCAGCGTGGTGATGACGATTTCGCCCTCGTCGAGCTCGTAGCGCGCCCGCGCGCGCACGCTGCCGTTGCCGGTGCGGTACATCTCCAGTAGCTCGGCGCGCGGGGTGACGATGTCGCAGCCGGTCGGGAAATCCGGCGCCGGCAGCAGGCGGCACAGTGTTTCGAGGTCGGTGTCCGGGTCGTCCAGCAGCGCCAGCGTGGCGGCGGCGACCTCGCGCAGGTTGTGCGGCGGGATGTCGGTGGCCATGCCGACGGCGATGCCGTGGCCGCCGTTCAGCAGAATGTGCGGCAGGCGCGCCGGCAGCAGGCTCGGTTCGTCGAGCGTGCCGTCGAAATTGGGCACGAAATCGACCGTGCCCTGGCCGAGTTCCGCCAGCAGCAGGTCTGCGAAGCGCGACAGGCGCGCCTCGGTGTAGCGCATGGCGGCGAAGGATTTTGGATCGTCGGCGCTGCCCCAGTTGCCCTGGCCGTCGATCAGCGGGTAGCGGTAGGAAAAATCCTGCGCCATCAGCACCATCGCCTCGTAGCAGGCGCTGTCGCCGTGCGGGTGGAACTTGCCGATCACGTCGCCGACGGTGCGGGCGGATTTCTTCGGCTTGTTGCCGGCGGCGAGCCCGAGCTCCGACATGGCGTACACGATGCGCCGCTGCACGGGTTTGAGCCCATCGGCCAGGTGCGGCAGGGCGCGGTCCAGGATGACGTACATCGCGTAATCGAGGTACGCCTTCTCGGTGAAGGTCTTCAGCGGCAGGCGTTCGATGGTGTCGTCGAGGCTCATGCGGGGCAGGGTGGTGATGTCCAGGGCGCGTATGGTCGCATGCGGCGGCCGGCAGGTTTCGCGCGTGCGCAATTGGTGCACAGCAGGGCCGGCATTCCTCATGGCGGTGCGCGCGGCGCCTGCAAGCGGCGGGACGCAGCGTGCAGGCACGCGGTTTTGGCCGCCTGGCATGGTGTCTGCTTTATTGAGGTCGGCGGGGACCGGGAACCCTTCCCCTCCTCCTCCTGATGGTGACTGGCACACACCATGTCCCGGTCCCCGCCCTTTTTCTTCCTGCCGCAGCCCGGCGGAGCGCTTTGGCGCATCAATCCGCCGTCATGCTTGCCTGTCATCGCGTGCTGGCTTTAAAAAGGCCGCACAGCCACCGGAGGGCAAGCGTGAAGACCACCGTCGCTCGATTCAGCGTCGCGTATCGGCAATGCCTCGACGAGCACGGCCGTCCGCACGGTCCCTTGCCGCGCCTGGCGCCGGCTGCGCTGCGTCGCATCTACGGCTGGATGGTGCTGACGCGCCGTTTCGACGAGCGCGCCGTGCGCCTGCAGCGCACCGGCCAGCTCGGTACCTATGCGTCCAGCCTGGGGCACGAGGCGCTGCACGTGGGCGTGGCCGATGCCCTGCGCGCCGACGACGTGCTGCTGCCCACCTACCGCGAGGCGGGCGCGCTGCTGCGGCGCGGCGTGACCATGCCCGAACTGCTGCGCTACTGGGGCGGCGACGAGCGCGGCAGCGACTTCGCCGGCCCGCGCGGGGATTTTCCGTACTGCGTGCCGATCGCAACGCAATGCACGCACGCCGCCGGCGTGGCGAGCGCGCTGCGCCTGCGGGGTGAGCCGCGCGTGGCGGTGTGCTTCGTCGGCGACGGCGGCACCTCCAAGGGCGATTTCTACGAGGCACTGAACCTGGCCGGTGTGTGGCGGCTGCCGCTGGTGTTCGTGATCACCAACAACCAGTGGGCGATTTCGGTGCCGCTTCGCAAGCAGACCGCCTGCGCCACGCTGGCGCAAAAGGCCATCGCCGGCGGCGTGCCGGGCGAGCAGGTGGACGGTAACGACCTGCTGGCGGTGCGGCAGGTCATGGCGCGGGCGCTCGCCCGCGCCCGGCGCGGCGACGGCCCGAGCGTGATCGAGGGCCTCACCTATCGCCTGGGCGACCACACCACCGCCGACGACGCGCGCCGCTACCGGCCGGATGCCGAGGTCAGCGCCGCCTGGCAGCGCGAGCCGCTGGCGCGCCTGCGTGCCTACCTGGTGGCCAGCGGCCTGTGGAGCACGGCTGACGAGGAGCGGCTGATCGCCGACTGCGACGCCCGGGTCGAGGCGGCGGTGGCGGACTATCTCGCCACGCCGCCGCCGGCGCCGACCGACATGTTCGACCACCTCTACGCGCAGTTGCCGGCGAGCCTCGCCGCGCAGCGGGCCGAGATCGCCGGGGGTGCGCATGGCTGAGTGCACGCTGGTGGAGGCGGTGAACCTGGCGCTGGCCCGGGCGCTGGCGGACGACCCGAACGTGGTGATCTTGGGCGAGGACGTCGGCGTCAACGGCGGCGTGTTCCGCGCCACGGTCGGTTTGCAGGAACGCTTTGGCGAGCGCGTCATGGATACGCCGCTGGCCGAGAACCTGATCGCCGGCGTGGCGGTCGGCATGGCCGCCGAGGGTCTGCGGCCGGTGGCGGAAATCCAGTTCTCGGGCTTCATCTACCCGGCGATCGACCAGCTGGTGAACCACGCGAGCCGCCTGCGCAACCGCACCCGCGGCCGGCTGACCTGCCCCATGGTGCTGCGCGCGCCCTGTGGCGGCGGCATCCACGCGCCGGAGCACCACTCCGAGAGCAACGAGGCCATGCTGGCGCACATCCCGGGGCTGCGGGTGGTGATCCCGTCCTCGCCGGCGCGCGCCTACGGCCTGCTGCTGGCGGCCATCCGCGATCCCGATCCGGTGGTGTTTCTGGAGCCCTCGCGCATCTACCGCGCGTTTCGCGAGGAGGTGACCGACAGCGGCGAGGCGCTGCCGCTCGACGTCTGCTTCGTGCTGCGCGAGGGCAGCGACCTCACGCTGGTGAGCTGGGGCGCGAGCGTGGTCGATTGCCTGGCGGTGGCGGACACGCTGGCGGACAGCGGCGTCAGCGCCGAGGTGATCGACGTCGCCACGCTGCGCGAGCTCGACACCGGCACGCTGCTCGACTCGGTGGCCAAGACCGGCCGCTGCGTGGTCGTGCACGAGGCGCCGCTGCGCGGCGGTTTTGGCGCCGAGATCGCGGCACTGCTGGCCGGGCCGGGTCTGATGTCGTTGCTGGCGCCGGTCGAGCGTGTGGCCGGTTACGACACCGTGATGCCGCTGGCGCGGCTCGAACACACCTATCTGCCGGGGCCGCAGCGCATCCTCGCCGCCGCCCGGCGCGTGCTGGAGCACTGAGCATGAACGAACCGGCCACGGTGTTCGTGCTGCCCGATCTTGGCGAGGGTCTCGCCGAGGCAGAGCTGCTGTCCTGGCACGTCGGCCCCGGCGATCACGTGGTCGAGGGCCAGCCGCTGGCGTCGGTCGAGACCGACAAGGCGGTGGTGGAAGTGCCCTCGCCGCGCACGGGCGAGATCGCGAGGTTGTGCGCCGAGCCGGGCGCGCGCCTGGCGGTGGGCGCGCCGCTGGTGGAGTTCGTCGGCGGACAAAGCGCCGACACCGGCACCGTGGTCGGCGCCGTCGCCGCCGGCACGGCGGTGGTGCACGAGGCGCCGCAAAGCGTCGGCGGGCGGCCGGCCGGCATTCGCGCCACGCCGGCGGTGCGGGCGCTGGCCAAGCGTCTGGGCGTCGATCTCGGCTCGGTCACGCCGACCGGCCCCGACGACACCATCACCAAGGCGGACGTCGAGCGCGTGGCGCGCATCTACGCCGAAACCGGCCCGCTCGAGCCGCTCACCGGCCCGCGCCGGGCAATGGCCGTCAACATGGCCAAGACCCAGGCGGAGGTCGCCACCGCCGCGCTGTGCGACGACGCCGACATCCACGCCTGGCCGGCCGGCGCCGATCCCATGACGCGCTTGCTGCGGGCGCTTGTGGCCGGCTGCCGGGCCGAGCCGGCGCTGAACGCCTGGTTCGACAGCCAGGACATGGGCCGGCGCCTGCTGAAGAAAATCGACGTCGGCATCGCCGTCGACAGCCCGGAGGGTCTGTTCGTGCCGGTGCTGCGCGATGCGGGCGCGCTCGATGCGGCCGGCCTTCGCGCCGGCGTGGATGCGCTGATGGCGGCCGTGCGCGCGCGCAGCCTCACGCCCGAGCAACTGCGCGGCGCCAGCATCATGCTGAGCAACTTCGGCCCGCTCGGCGGGCGCTACGCGGTGCCGCTGCTGGTGCCGCCGGTGGTGGCCATCCTGGGCGCCGGGCGCGCCTACGACGCGGTGCTCGCCGTCGCCGGCCAGCCTGCCGTGCGGCGCGTGCTGCCGCTGTCGCTGAGCTTCGACCACCGCGTGGTGACCGGCGGCGAGGCGGCGCGGTTTTTGATGGCGGTGAAGGCGGATCTCGAGCGGGCCGGGTAGCCGACACACGGCGCGTCAGCCGTCCACCACCAGCACCTTGGCTCCGGCATGGCGGCCGAATTTGAGGTCCGCCAGCGCCTGGTTGGCCTCGGCGAGCGGGTAGCTGCGCACGCGTGGCCGGATGCCGGCGCGTGCGGCAAGTTCCAGGCATTCACGCACGTCGGCGCGCGTCACGTTGGCCACCGACTGCATGGCCTTCTCCTGCCACAGTTCGTGCGGGTAGTCGATGCCCGCCATCACGGCGGCGTCGGCGGCTTCCTTGCGGATGGCGTTGATCACCAGTCGCCCGCCGGGGCGCAGGTTGCGCAGCGCCGCCCGCACCGGCGCCCAGGCCGGCGTGGTGTCGATGATGGCGTGCAGCGGCAGCGGCGACTGCGCATCCGCGGCGCCAGCCCAGGTGGCGCCGAGTTCGAGCGCCAGCGCGCGCTCGGCCGCATTGCGCGTGAACACGTACACCGGCGAGTGGGGCCAGCGCGCGCGGGCCATCTGCAGCACCAGATGACCGCTGGCGCCAAAGCCGGTCAGGCCCAGCGCGTGGCCGTCGGCGAGCCCGCACAGCGACAGCGCCCGGTAGCCGACTGCGCCCGCGCACAGCAGCGGCGCGGCTTCGGTGTCACTCAGCCGGTCCGGCAGGCGGTGCACGAAGTCGGCCGGCGCGGTCATGAACGGCGCATAGCCGCCGTGGGCGTCGCGCCCGGTGGCGCGAAAGTCCGGGCACAGGTTCTCGCGCCCCTCGCGGCAGTACTCGCAGTGCCCGCAGGCGCTGAAAATCCACGCCACGCCGACCCGATCGCCCGGCGCGAGCGCACTGCCGGCAGGCGCCGACACCACCCGCCCGACCACCTGGTGGCCGGGGATCACCGGCAGCCGCGGCGGCGGCGTGCGACCTTCGATTTCGTCGAGCTCGGTGTGGCACACGCCGCAGCAGGTGACCGCGATCAGCACCTCGCCGGCGGCCGGTTGCGGCATCGGCAGGTCCAGCGCGTCGAGGGCGGCGGCGCCTTCAGTGAGCGGGCCGGTGTGGGTCAGGGCATGTGCGTGCATTGGATCGGCACCGGGTCGGGTGGGCTAGGGAAACGCTGCGAAATTCCGCCGGCTGAAAGTGTTCGGCATTTCACCCGGGCTCGAAGATAACTTGCACGCCGGCCTCGCCGGGACCGGCGCGGACGGCCGGCATGGGCGCATGACCGGCGATCTGCAACAGCCGGTCGCCGCGATACAGCAGCGGCCAGCGCTCGCGCTGCCAGGGCGGCACGGCCAGTTCCTGCAGGCGCTTGCGCAGGGTGTGGCCGCCGGCGGTGCCGCGGAAGCGTACTTCGAGCGTCGGTGGCTCGCCGAGCGCGGCCAGTTCGATGCCGGTGCCCGCCTGCAACTGCGCACGCAGGCGGCCGATGCCGGGCAGCTCGAGCGGTGCGTCGAGCTGCCACAGCAGCGGTTGGGGCGGCGGCGGCAGCGGTTCGGCGGTCAGATACAGCCGACCGCGCCACACGCGCACGGCGTGCTCGCCAAACGCTACGCAGGGCAGCCGGTCCGCGGCGGCGGTCAGTGCCTGGCGCAGCAGCTCGTCGAGCCGCGCCGTGGACGGCGCCGCGGCGCCGTGGTGGTGCAGCCAGGCGCGTAGCAGGTTGCGTTGCCGGGTCGGCGACAGGGCGGCGAGCCGCGCCACGGTGAGCTGCCCGACCGTGGCGCCGTCGGCGTTGGCGAGGTCGTCCAACAGCGCCTGGGCGTCGGCGGCGTGGCAGGCGTGGCGGGCCAGCGTGGCGGTGGCGGCCGGCCAGCGGCGGGCGAGCAGCGGCAGCACTTCGCTGCGCAGGAAATTGCGATCGAAGCGCGCGTCGCGGTTGCTGGGGTCTTCCACCCAGGCCAGCTCGTGTTCCCGGGCATAGCGCGCCACGCGCTCGGCCGGCCAGGCCAGCAGCGGGCGCAGCAATGATCCGCGGCCGAAGCGTTTTTGCGCCGGCATGGCGGCGGCCCCGGCCACCCCCGCGCCGCGCAGCAGCGCCCGCCGCACGGTTTCGGCCTGGTCGGTCTGGTGGTGGGCCGTCAGCAGCAAATCGCCGTCTTGCATGTCCGCGGCGAGCGCCGCGTAGCGCGCCCGGCGCGCGGCCGCTTCGGGGCTTTCACCGGGTGCCGGGCGGGCGTCGATGCGGTGGGTTTGCAGCGGCACGCCAAGCGCCGCGCACACCATGGCGCAGTGCTCCGCCCAGCGCGCGGCCTCCGCCTGCAGGCCGTGATCGACGTGCACCGCCAGCAGCCGGTGCGGAGCGAGCGCCGCGCGCTGCCCGGCCAGCCAGTGCAGCAGCACGTGCGAGTCGCGCCCGCCGCTGTAGGCGACGCGCAGCGTGACCGGCGCCGGGCTGTGCGCGAGCGCCGCGCAGATCAGGGCCAGGCCGGGCGCGTCGCTCACCCTTCCTTGTAGACGCCGTAGCCGCGCAGGCGCGCGAGCCGACGTTCTAGCAGCTCCGTTGCCGGCAGGCCGGTGAGTTCGTCCATGTGCCGCAGCACGGCGGTGCGCACGGCCGCGGCGGCGGTGTCGAAATCGCGGTGGGCGCCGCCGCGCGGCTCGGGGAT
>NZ_JAQVGQ010000224.1 GCF_028696615.1 Immundisolibacter sp.
TGTGAGCGAGCGAGATCTCGCCCGGCCGCGGCGTGGTGCCGCCGCCCGCCAGGGCCGCCGCCGAGGCGGTGTGATGAGGGGCCCGCACCGGCCGCCGGCCCCAGTCGCGGACATCGAAACCGCCGACCGAGATCGACTGCACGGCGGCGGTCTCGAGCGCCTCCTGCTCGGTCAGCGGCGGCAGGATGCCGGGCAGGCGGGTGGCGAGCATGGTCTTGCCGGCGCCGGGCGGCCCCAGCATCAGCAAGCTGTGCCCGCCGGCGGCGGCGATCTCGAGCGCCCGCCGCGCCGCCGGCTGGCCGCGCACGTCGGCCAGATCGGGAACCGCGCCCGCGTCCGGCGGCGGCGCGGCGCGCTGCGCCGCCGCCAGCGGCACTGCGCCGGTGAGGTGACCGCACACGGCCAGCAGATGCTCGGCGCCGTAGGCGGTGAGGTCCGGCGCCAGCGCCGCCTCGGCCGCGTTGGCCTGCGGCAGGATCAGTCGCGCGCCGGCGCGCTGCGCCTGCAGCGCCACCGGCAGCACGCCGCGCACCGGGCGCAGCTCGCCGCCCAGGCCCAGTTCGCCGATGAACTCGTAGCCGCTCAGACAATCCGCCGGCAGCTGGCCGGATGCCGCCAGGATGGCCAGCGCGATGCCCAGATCGAAGCGCCCGCCTTCCTTGGGCAGGTCGGCCGGCGCCAGGTTGATGGTGACGCGCCGAGCTGGAAACTCGAAGCCGCTGTTGATGAGGGCGCTGCGCACCCGGTCGCGCGCCTCGCGCACGGCGGTTTCCGGCAGGCCGACGATGGCCAGCGCCGGCAGGCCGCCGGTCAGGTGCGCCTCGATGGTGACCGGCGGCGCGTCGATGCCGAACTGCGCGCGGGCGTGCAGGATCGCCAGGGACATGCGCGCCGGCAACGGTCAGGAGGAAGAACCGTCCAGGCGCGCCGCCAGCGCCTCGAGCTGCGCCTGCAGGCGGGTCAGGCGCTCGCGGGCATCGTCGAGCAGCGCGCGCTGCACTTCGAATTCCTCCCGGCTGGGCAGGCCCAGGCGCCGGGTCAGCCGCTGCACCGTCACGGCGCGCAGGCCATCCAATTCACTGGCGACTCCCTGCAGCCACTGCAGGGGCGCCGAAGATACCGATTCGGTCATGTCTGCACCTCGCTGACACCGCTGCGGGCCGGCGCCCCGTTCGGGATCGCTGTCATGAACCGGCTGCACCGCCATGGTGCAGCCAACCATCCAGCGCCACCGAGCCGCCGCTCGCAGTCGGCCGCACGCGCGCCGCAGCCCGCGGCCGAGGACGCCGTGAATCGATCAGAACGTCCCGGGTCCCGCCATACATCGGCAATGCGGTGGCGCCGGCGACTATACCGCAAGGCCCGGCATCGACTTTGGCACAGGCCGTGCTTTAAGCGGCCTACTGGTGCCAGCCGGTTGAGTCCGCAGCCATGCCCCGGCCGGGGCCGTCGGTGCGGTGGATGTCGCGGTGCCGGGGGCGGATTGGCAAACGGTCCGCCTGCGGCGTGGTTCTGCCCGAGGAGTACTGCAATGAAGATGGTCTGTGCGGTGATCAAGCCGTTCAAGCTCGACGATGTGCGTGAGGCCTTGTCGGGTGTCGGCGTGCAAGGCATCACGGTGACGGAAGTGAAAGGGTTCGGACGCCAGAAAGGCCATACCGAGCTGTATCGCGGCGCCGAATACGTGGTGGATTTCCTGCCCAAGGTGAAGATCGAGGTGGCGGTCGACGACGCCGACGTCGACCGCGTCATCGAGGCGATCAGCAGTTCCGCCAATACCGGAAAGATCGGCGACGGCAAGATTTTCGTCTACGGCCTGGAGCAGGTCATCCGTATCCGCACCGGCGAGACCGGCGCCGACGCGCTGTAGCGCCGGCTCGTGACCAACAAACCTCACCCCAAGGGAGCTCATCGATGAAAACCCCGATGCGACGCGGCCTGGCCGCGCTGGCAACCGCCGGGCTGTGCCTGCCCGGCCTGGCGCTGGCCGAAGAGGCCGCTGTGCCGACCCTGAACTCCGGCGACACCGCCTGGATGCTGACCTCGACCGCGCTGGTGCTGTTCATGACCATTCCGGGCCTGGCGCTGTTCTACGGCGGCCTGGTGCGCAGCAAGAACGTGCTGTCGGTGCTGATGCAGTGCTTTTCCATCACCGCGCTGATCACGGTGCTGTGGGCGCTGTACGGCTACAGCCTGGCCTTCGACACCACCGGCATGGCGCAGGGGGTGGTCAACGTCAACAGTTTCGTCGGCAGTCTCGGCAAAGCCTTCCTGCGCGGCGTGACGGTGGACAGCCTGAACCTCACGATCCCGGAAACGGTGTTCATGACGTTCCAGATGACGTTCGCCATCATCACCCCGGCGCTGATCGTCGGCGCCTTTGCCGAGCGCATGAAGTTCTCGGCCATGCTGTGGTTCATGGCGCTGTGGTTCACCCTGGTCTACGCACCGACCGCGCACATGGTGTGGAGCGGTAACGGCGGCCTGATGTGGGACTGGGGCGTGCTGGACTTCGCCGGCGGCACCGTGGTGCACATCAATGCCGGCATCGCGGGGCTGGTGGCGTGCCTGGTGCTGGGCCCGCGCAAGGGCTATCCGACCACCGCCATGCCGCCGCACAACCTCGGCTACACGCTGATCGGCGCCAGCATGCTGTGGGTGGGCTGGTTCGGCTTCAACGCCGGCAGCGCGGTGGCCGCCAACGGCACCGCCGGCATGGCCATGGCGGTGACGCAGATCGCCACCGCCGCCGCGGCGCTCGGCTGGATGTTCGTCGAGTGGGCCAGCCACGGCAAACCGAGCGTGCTCGGCATCGCCTCGGGCGCGGTGGCCGGCCTGGTCGCCATCACGCCGGCGTCGGGCTTCGTCGGGCCGATGGGGGCACTGGCCATCGGCGCCATCGCCGGCGTGTTGTGCTTCCTGGCCGCCACGCGGATGAAGCGCGCCTTCGGTTACGACGACTCGCTGGACGTGTTCGGCGTGCACGGCGTGGGCGGCATCATCGGCGCGCTGCTGACCGGCGTGTTCGCGGCGGCCAGCCTCGGCGGCTCGAAGGCGGAGCTCGACATCGCCGCCCAGCTGTGGATCCAGCTCAAGGGCGTGCTGGTGACGGTGGTGTTCAGCGCCATCGCCACCTTCGTGATCCTGAAGGTGATCGATCTGGTGATCGGCCTGCGCGTGACGCCGGAGCAGGAGACCGAGGGTCTGGACCTCGCCCTGCACGACGAGCGCGGCTATAACCTCTAAAAATCGCCACCCTGGCGACGATCAGGGGCGGGAAGACGCCGGTCTTCCCGCCCCTTTTCACTCTGCCGGTCTTGCGAAGTCGAGCCCGCGCGGCGTGTAAAATGCGCGCCGCGCGGCGCCATGCGCCGGCTCACCCCCTTCAGCGCCGCTTTAGCTCAGCTGGTAGAGCAATCGCCTTGTAAGCGATAGGTCGTCCGTTCGATCCGGACAAGCGGCACCATCCGTCACCCCGCTCGCGGCGTCAGGGTCTGTGAAGAAATGCGCGTCCTGCGCGTTTCTTGCGTCGCCCGTCCGGTACACGCCCGGACGGGCTCCCGCGAATCAAGCCCTTACGGGCTCGCTTCGCGTCCGGCCATCCCTGGCCGGCCCGAGAGCTTGAAAAATTCACAAGCTCTCAGTCCGCACCACCCGGGCGCTGCGGGCGCAGATGCGGGAACAGAATCACCTCGCGGATGGAGGTGACGTCCGCGAACAGCATGGCCAGGCGGTCGACGCCGATACCCTCGCCGGCGGTCGGCGGCAAGCCGTATTCCAGCGCTTCCACGTAGTCGGCGTCGAAGTACATCGCCTCCTCGTCGCCGGCCGCCTTGCGCGCCGCCTGTTCCAGAAAGCGCGCGGCCTGGTCTTCGGGGTCGTTCAGCTCGGAAAAACCGTTGGCCAGCTCCCGGCCGGCGATGAACAGCTCGAAGCGCTCGGTCAGCGCCGGATCGTCCGCCCGCCGGCGGGCCAGCGGCGACACCTCGACCGGAAAATCGGTGACGAAGGTCGGCTGGATGAGCTGCTCCTCGACCACCTTCTCGAACAGCTC
>NZ_JAQVGQ010000031.1 GCF_028696615.1 Immundisolibacter sp.
TGATGACCGACAGCGAGCGCGCCAAGTCCTTGGCGAGACCCGTGACCTGGCTCACCTTCACGCCGGCGGCCAGATCGAGCTCGAAGCGCGTCACCACCGGGCCCGGGTGCACCTCCACCACGCGCGCCTCGATGCCGAATTCCTCGAGCTTCAGTTCCAGCCGCCGTGACAGCGCCTGCAGCGCCTCGGCCGACAGGCCCACCACCTTGGTTTCGCTGTCGTCCAGCAGGCTCAGCGGCGGCAGCGTGGGGGCGATGTTCGGCGCCGGCTCGAACAGCTCCACCTGCCGCTCGGCCTCCACCCGGTCGACGATCTCCACCGGCCGCAGCACCGGCTCGATGCGCGGCGGTGGGCGCTTGGCCTCCTTGGCACGGTGGCGATCCACCGACTCGCGCCGGTCCTCGCGGGCGCGCTTGCCGGCCACGGCATCGGCGTAGCGGCGCAGTCCGCGGCCGGCCATCACGGTGGCACCGATCACCGCCACGCCGAGCACCTCGGTGAGCTTCAGCCACGACAGGCCGGTCACCCAGGTGATGCCGGACAAGCCCGCCGCGAGCAGGAACAGCGTGGCGCCGGCGGTGTTCAGACTGCCCGCGGCCAGCTTGCCAAGTTCAAGGCCAAGCCCGCCGCCCGGGCCGTTCGGCAGCGCGCCGTGCGGCAAATAGATCTGCGCCAGTGCGGCGCCGCACGTCATGGCCAGCAGCAGCCCCAGCAGGCGGAACGCCACCCCGCGCAGGCGCACCGGCACGCCGGTGTCGCCGGCACGGTGCACGCGCCAGGCGAACCACAGCAGCAGCAGCGGAATCAGCACCGCCGGGTAGCCGAAGAAGTAATACAGCAGGCCGGCCCAGTTGGCGCCGATGCGCCCGCCGGCGTTGTGAACCACCGTGCCTTCGCCGCTGTTGGCCCAGCTCGGGTCGCGGGCGTCGAAACTCAGCAGCGACAGCAGCAGGAAGGCGGCGCTGGCCAGCAACAGCAGCACCAGCGTTTCGCGCACG
This sequence comes from Immundisolibacter sp., assembly GCF_028696615.1. GTDB lineage: Bacteria > Pseudomonadota > Gammaproteobacteria > Immundisolibacterales > Immundisolibacteraceae > Immundisolibacter. Next base: position 999 of record NZ_JAQVGQ010000031.1, read on the forward strand.
CCGGCCGGCAGGCGCCAGCGTTTGGGTTCGGGCGGCAATTGCTGACGACGGGCACGGGCCATGAGCGGTGTCGAAAATAAAGCAGGAGGGGCCGGATTTTAGCAGGCCGCCCCTGGGCGCCCCCTACGCCGCGCCCCGTTCCGGCGCGGCGCAGGGCCCTTCCCGCAGTCAATCGTCGTCCGTCTCCCGGTGCAGGACGCGCCCGTCGTAGCCGCTCACGCGCAGTTCGACCGCCGTGCCGTCCGGCGCGGTGGCATCGACCTCCCAGACCGCGCCGTCGCGGTCGAGGTCGTGCAGGTTCCGGTAACCCGCCCGCTCCAGCGCGGCACGTACCGCGGCGGCATCCAGCGTCACCGTGCGCGCCTTGGCATCGAAAATCTCGCCGGTGGCGGGGTCGATGGCGATGTCGTGGCGACGGTCGGCGCCCTGGCGGGCTTCCGCTTCCCACAGGCCATGGTCGAACTCGACGTCGCGGATATCCGAATAACCGGCTTTTTGCAGCAGCTCGCGCACCTGATCGGGTCCGCCCACCGGGTCCGCGGCGAAGGCGATGCCGACGAACACCAGCGGCAGGGCGATGGCGACGGTTCGGGCAGTCGAAAATTTCTTGGTCATGCTGAAGCTCCTTGGTCGGTGGTATCGAGCCGGCCCATGGCCGGCAAACGCCACTATCCGGATGCCGCTTAACCGCCGCGTGAGCGGCGCGTTCACGCACGGTTTAACCGGCTCCGGCATGCTGTGCCGATGCGTCACGTTCCGATGATGGTGTGTCTGGCCGCGCTGGCCGGCGCCGCGCTGGCCGAGCCCTCCGAGCAGGATCGCGCCCGCGCGGCGGTGCTGCGCGGGCAGTTCGTGCCGCTCGAAGGCATCCTCGCGGACGCCCAGCGGCGCCAGCCCGGCCGGGTGGTGGAGGTCGAACTCGAAGGCGACGAGTACGAGGTCGAAATCCTGCGCGCCGATGGCCGCGTGGTGGAGCTGGAATACGACGCCCGCAGCGGCGCGCTGCGCGGGCAGGAGCTGGAGGACGACTGATGCGCATCCTGCTGGTGGAGGACGACGCGGCGCTGGCCGCGCGCGTCGTCGCCGCGCTCGCCGATGCCGGATTCGCGGTCGATCACAGCGCCGACGGGCGCGACGCCGAGTTTCGCGGTCAGACCGAGGAATACGACGCCGTGGTGCTGGATCTGGGCCTGCCGGGCCTGGACGGCCTGTCCATCCTGCACGCCTGGCGCGCTGCCGGGCGGGTGTTTCCGGTGCTGATCCTGACCGCGCGCACCGAGTGGCACAGCAAGCTCGCCGGCTTCAACGCCGGTGCCGACGACTACCTGGTCAAGCCGTTTCGCCTGGAGGAGCTGGTGCTGCGGCTGCGTGCGCTGATTCGCCGCGCGGCCGGCCACGCGGCGCCGGTGCTGCGCTGCGGTCCGCTGGAGCTGGACGTGGCGGCGGCGCGCTTCACGCTCGACGGCGCTCCGCTCACGCTCACGGCGCACGAGCACCGCATCCTGGCTTACCTGATGCATCACGCCGGGCGCGTGGTGCCGCGCGCTGAACTCGGCGAGCACGTCTACGACAACGGCTACGACCCGGACTCGAACGTGCTCGACGTGCTCATCGGCCGCATTCGCCGCAAGCTCGGCGTGCCGCTGCTGCATACCGAGCGTGGGCGCGGCTTTCGCCTGGCCGAGCCGGCGTGAGGGCGCCGCGCTCATTGCGGGCGCGGCTGCTGCTGGCGGGCGCGCTCGGCGCCGTCGCCGGCGGGGTGCTGGCGGCGGTGCTGCTGGGCGCCGCCTTCGAGCGCGCGGCCGAGCGCGCACTCGACCGGCGCCTGGCGGACGACATCGCGCTGCTCGCCGGGCTGGCCTACGCCGACCCGCAGGGTCGCGTGCGGCTGCGCCGCGAGCCGGTGGAGGAACGCTTCACGCGCGTGTTTTCGGGTTGGTACTGGCAGATCGGCGACGGCGCGGCGGCGCTGCGCTCGCGCTCGCTGTGGGACGTGGCGCTGTCCGTTCCGAAACCCGCCGCGCAGCCGTTGACGGGCCAGGTCACCGGTCCGCGCGGCCAGCCGCTACGCTTTCGCGCCCAGGCATTGCGCCTGCCCGGCACGGCCGCGGCGACGACCTTTCTGGTGGCGGCCGACGCCACGCCGCTGCGCGCCGAAGTGGGTGATTTCCGGCTGCTCGCCGGGCTTGCCGTCGCTGCCCTGATCGGCGCCATGCTGTTGATTCTGTTCACGCAGGTGATGTGGGGCCTGCGCCCGCTGCGCGAGCTCCAGCGGCGCCTGGAGCGCCTGCGCCACGGCGAGCCGGAGCGCTTCGAGCCTGCCGCGCTGCCGGCCGAGATCGCGCCGCTCGCCGCGCAGATCAACGCCCTGCTCGACGCCCACGCGCGGCAGGTGGCGCGTGCCCGCGAGGCGGCGCAGGACCTCGCGCACGGCCTCAAGACGCCGCTGGCGGTGCTCAGCGCAGCGGTCGAACGCCCCGGCCCCGACCTGGCCGCCGAAGTCGCCACGCAGGTGGCGCGCCTGCGCGGCCACATCGAGCATCACCTCGCCAGCAGCCGCCCGGTCGGCATCGGCACCCGCACCGAGCTGCGCCCGGTGGTCGATGCGTTGTGGGCGGTGCTGCGGGCCGCCCATGCCGGCCGATCGTTGGTGCTCGATGTCGACCTGCCGCAGCCGTACGCCTTCGCCGGAGCCCGCGAGGATCTCGAAGAGCTGCTCGGCAACCTGCTCGACAACGCCTGCAAGTGGGCACGCACGCGCATCGCCGTCAGCGCCCAGCGCAGCGGCGGGCGGTTGCGGCTGTGCATCGACGACGACGGCCCCGGCCTCACCGACGCCGCGGCCGGCGCCGTGCTGGCGCGCGGCGTGCGCCTCGACGAAACCGCGCCCGGCAGCGGTCTTGGCCTTGCCATCGTGCACCGCATTGCGCTCGGCTACGGCGGCAGCCTCACGCTCGGGCGTGCCCCGCTGGGCGGCCTGCGCGCGATATTGGACCTGCCGGCGACGCCGGACTGACCGGAACCGGTAAGCGCGGCAATGCACTGTCAGATAATGGCTGCCGGTTTTCGCAGATCCGGTACATCGCATGTCCGCCGCCCCCCGCCACTGTCGCTTGCTGATCCTGGGCTCGGGCCCGGCCGGCTACACCGCCGCCATCTATGCTGCGCGCGCCAACCTGCAGCCGGTGCTGATCACCGGCATCGCGCAGGGCGGGCAGTTGATGACCACCACCGAGGTCGACAACTGGCCGGGCGACGACGCCGGCGTGCAGGGACCGGAGCTGATGGAGCGCATGCAACGCCACGCCGAGCGTTTCGGCACCGAGATCGTGTTCGACCACATCGCCCGCGTGGCGCTCGACCGGCGGCCGTTTTTGCTGCACGGCGATCGCGGCAGCTACACCTGCGACGCGCTCATCGTCGCCACCGGGGCGTCGGCGCGGTATCTGGGCCTGCCGTCCGAAGAAGCCTTCAAGGGTCGCGGCGTGTCGGCCTGCGCCACCTGCGACGGGTTTTTCTATCGCGGCCAGCCGGTGGCGGTGATCGGCGGCGGCAACACCGCGGTGGAGGAGGCGCTTTACCTGGCCAACATCGCCAGTCACGTCACGCTGGTACACCGCCGCGACCGCCTGCGCGCCGAGAAGATCCTCGTGGACCGCCTGCTGCAGCGCGCCGCCGAGGGCAAGGTGGAGCTGGTGTGGAATCACACGCTGGAGGAGGTGCTGGGTGATGACGGCGGCGTCACCGGCATCCGCATTGCCGCCGCCGACGGCAGCACCACGCGGGAGATCGCCGTCAGCGGCGTGTTCATCGCCATCGGCCACAGTCCGAACACGGGGATTTTCGAGGGGCAACTCGACATGCGCGGCGGGTACATCAGCGTGCGCGGCGGCGGCGACGGCAACGCCACCGCCACCAGCGTGCCCGGCGTGTTCGCCGCCGGCGACGTGGCCGACCACGTGTACCGGCAGGCCATCACGTCCGCCGGCAGCGGCTGCATGGCGGCGCTCGACGCCGAGCGGTACCTGGATGGGCAAGGCGCCTGACGGCAAATCCGGCGCGAGCCAGTCCGCCGGGCAGTCGCCCGCGGCGCACGATCCGGGTGCCGAGTTTCGCGCCGCGGTGGGCGCGGTGCGCCCGCTGCGCCACCGTGCCCCGCGCGTCGAGACGGTGCGCCGCCGCGCCCCGTCGCGGCGGCCGGTCGCACTGCCTGGCTCGCCGCTGCTGGAGGCGTCCACGCCCGGCGTCGCCGACACGGTGAGCCTGCTGCGGCCCGGTTTGTCCGAGCGCCTGCTGGCCCGGCTGGACGGCGACCGCTTCGATCCCGACGCCGAGCTCGACCTGCACGGTCTGACCGCCGCGCAGGCGGCGGCGGCACTCGCTGCCTTCATCGACGCCTGCCGGCGCGAGGGCTGCGAGCGGCTGCGCATCATCCATGGCAAGGGCCGGCGCAGCGAGGCCGCGCAGCCGGTGCTAAAGGCACTGGTCCTGGCGTCGTTAAAAGAGCATCCGGCGGTGCTGGCGCTGCGCAGCGCCGGCCGCCGGGATGGTGGCAGCGGCGCGGTACGGGTGCTGCTGCGTCCAGCCTGATCGAGCCTTCCGGCCGGTGCCGACCGATGCGGCGCCGGCCGTGCGGGTCAGCGTGCTGAAAAAGCCCCGTGAGGGGTGATTTTCGGCCTTCCCTGCCAGCCGGGTTCCGGAGAACGCCCAGTGGTCATCGAACGACGTCGTTTCACGCGCATCGGGCTGCACGTGCGGGCCGAATTCACCAGCCAGGACCGCCGCTGGGCGTGCCGGGCGATCGACATCTCGCTCAACGGCGCGCTGGTCAGCCGGCCGCGCGGCTGGGTCGGCGAGCAAGGCGACCGCTGCACGCTGCTGTTTCGTCTGGATGAGGGTACCTGCATCCAGATGGCGGCCATCCTGCGGCACCAGGACCGCGACGCGCTGGGCTGGCAATGTACCGGCATCGACCTGGACAGCATGAGCGAGCTGCGGCGGCTGGTCGAGCTCAACCTGGGCGAGCCGGCGCGCATGCGCCGACAGCTGGCCGACATGCTGCGCGAGCATGTGAAGACGGTCTGAAAACGCCGCCCTGGCGGGATGGCAAGCCGGCGACGAGCGGCGCCCCACTTGACCGGCGCGGACCTTGGCGTTTTCAATCGCGGGCGCCAATGTCGGTGTTTTCGGTCGCAACCGTCGCGAGCCGCTGCAACGATTCCTGCCCTGCAGATGTCTGCGGCGGCTCGAAAAATTGCAGGAACGGATTTTTCGGCGGTGCCCAGAAGGGGAGATTGGCGATGCAGCGCGAACTGGCCATGCTGGCCCGCCTGGTTCGGCAGGGCACGCTCGAACTCGAACTGCCCGGTGGCGAGGTGCACCGTTTCGGCAGCGGCGCGCCGCTGGCGCGCTGGCGCTTCGCCCGCCCGGCGGCGCTGCGGCGCATCGCCGCCAACCCGGAACTGGCGCTCGGCGAAACCTACATGCGCGGTGACTGGGACGCCCCGCCGGGCGAATTGGCCGCGCTGCTGACTGTGCTGCTGCGCAACGCCGGCGAGTTCGTGCAGCGGGCCGGGCGCCTGCGGCGGCTGCTCGCCGCCGCGCTGCAGCAATGGAACCGCGTTCAGGTGAGCTATCGCAACGCCTCACACCACTACGACCTCGACGAGTGGCTGTTCCGGCGCTTCCTGGACCGCGACATGTATTACTCGTGCGCCTATTTCACGGCGCCGGATGTGGGTCTAGAGGACGCGCAGCGCGCCAAGGCCGAACACATCGCCGCCAAGCTGTGCCTGCAGCCTGGTCAGCGCGTGCTCGACATCGGCAGCGGCTGGGGCAGCCTGGCGCTGCATTTGGCGCAGCACCACGGCGTCGAGGTGACCGGCCTGACCCTGTCGCGCCGGCAGCTCGAGGCGGCGCAGCGCGCCGCCCGCGAGCGCGGCCTGGCCGAGCGGGTGCGGTTTTTGCTGCAGGACTACCGCGAGCACCAAGGCCAGTACGACCGCATCGTCAGCGTCGGCATGTTCGAGCACGTCGGGCGGCCGTTCTATGCGCGTTTCTTCGGCCAGGTGGCGGCCTGCCTGCGCCCGGGCGGGGTGGCGTTGCTGCACACCATCTGCCGGCTGGGGCCGCCGGGCACCACCAATGCCTGGGTGCGCAAATACATTTTTCCGGGCGGCTACAGCCCGGCGCTGTCGGAACTGGCCGACGGCATCGAGCACAGTGCCCTGAAGGTCACCGACGTGGAGCTGCTGCGCCGGCATTACGCATTGACTCTGCGCGCCTGGCAGGCGCGTTTCCAGCAACATCGCGCCGAGGTGGCCGAGCGCCTGGGCGAGACCTTCTGCCGGATGTGGGAGTTTTATCTCGCCGCCTCGGAGGCGAGCTTCGAGGTCGGCGATCTCGGCGTGGCGCAGGTGCAGCTGGCCACGCACATCGACGCCGTGCCACTGACGCGCGACTACCTGTACCGGCAGCGCAGTGCGCCGCAGGCGCTGCGCCGGGCCGGCTGAGGGCTCGTGAATTTTTCAAGCTCCGAGCCCGTCCGGGCGTGTACCGGACGGGCGACGCAGGAAATGCGCAGGACGCGCATTTCTTCGCGAATTCTGAGAAAAACCGCGAACCCGGCTTCGGGCGCGCTTTCAGGCGTCTGCGGCCAGCGCCGCCAGGGCGTCGCGCACCGCCCGCTCCAGCGCCGCGCTGTCGATGCGGCGCGCGGCACCGGCGCGCCGCGGCGGCGCCCAGACGGCGTCCGGAAACGTCGCGTCGTCCACGAAGCGGGCAATCACGTGCCAGTGCAGGTGCGGCACTTGGTTGCCGAGGCTGGCGAGGTTGATCTTGGCCGGCTGCAGCGTATGGCGCAGCGCCGCCTCCACGGCGAATACCCGCTGCATCAGGCGGTCTCTGAGGGCCGGCGCAAGATCGGTCATCTCGGCCACGTGGGCGTTTAAGATCACGCGGCAAAACCCCGGATAGGCCGGGTCGTCCACGCGCACCACGCGCGTGTCGGCATCCTGCCACAGCACGTTCTCGCCACGCGGCCGGCACAAGGGGCAGTCATGAGGGTTCATGGGCGGATTGTGCCCGCGCGCTGCATCCGGCGGCCAGTGCCTTGCCGCGTTCGGGGCCACCCGCCACAATCGCAGCCCCGCCCGAATGCACCGCCGAAGGCTTCCGAGCGTGGAATTTTCGGCTCGCGGTCGCGCGGTGCAGGCCCGCGCGGCGCGCCATGAATCGACGGCTTGCGTCCCGATCCGCGCCGGGGCATCGTGCGCGGGATGGGAAACGCCGGATAACTCAGGGTTTGTGAAGAAATGCGCGTCCTGCGCATTTCCTGCGTCGCTCGTCCGGTACACGCCCGGACGAGCTCCCGCGAATCAAGCCCTTGGGATGCGCTGATTTATTCAGCGCATCCCGCCCGGGGCAGGAAGCTCCGGCCTGAATCGAGGGCGTAAGCCCTTGATTCAGGGAGCGCTGCGCGGGCGTGCACCGCGCGGCGGTGAGCTGAAAAATTCCAGGGAGGGAATTTTTCAGCATTTCCCTTGCGGGCTCGATTCGCGTCCGGCCATCCCTGGCCGGCCTCGGAGCTTGAAAAATTCACAAGATCTCAGCGTTCCCACGAAAATATCACCGAGCCGGACCCCGGCCGAAAAGGAGGAGACCATGCCTTACCGCGACATCCGCCAGTTCATCGCGCGTCTGGACGCCGCCGGCGAGCTGCTGGAAATCGACGCCGAAGTCGATCCGCACGAAGAACTCGGCGCCATCTGCCGCAAGGTGCTTGACGAGGGCGGCCCGGCGCTGCTGTTCAACAACGTCAAGGGCTACCGCTACCCGGTGTTCACCAACATGCTGGGCACCAAGGACCGCATCGCGCTGGCCATGGACGTGCCGCTCGAGCAGGTCGGCGAGACGTTTCTTGGCCGCTCGCGCAGCCGCCCGTGGCCGCAGCCGCGCCTGGTGACCCAGGCACGGTGCAAAGAGGTGGTGATCCCGGACGCCGAGCTGTGCCTGGAGGACCTGGTGCCGCCGGCGGTCAACAACCCGGGCGACGGCGGCGCCTTCATCAACTACGGCCTGGTGGTGATGAAGGACCCGGACAGCGGCCGGCGCAACATGGGCATCTACCGCCTGCAGCTGCGCCCCGGCAACCGCACCGGCATCTGGTCGAGCCCCACCTCGCACGCGGGCACCATCCGCGCCAAGAACGACCTGCGCGGCCAGCCCACGGAGGTGGCGGTCGCCATCGGTGGTGATCCGCTGCTGTACATGGCCTCGCAGGTGCAGGGCCTGAATCTCGGCGACGACGAGCTGGAGCTGGCCTCGGCGCTGCGCGGCGAGCCGGTGGAGCTGGTCCGCTGCGACACGGTGGACCTGGAAGTGCCGGCCGACGCCGAGATCGTGCTCGAGGGCCGCATCCTGCCCGGCGTGCGCGAGGCCGAGGGACCGTACGGCGAGTACCCCGGCTACTACGGGCCGGTCGGCGAGCAGCCGGTGATCCAGTTCCACCACGCCACGCGCCGCACAAGCCCGGTGTACGTGCACACCTACATCGGCGTGCCGCCGTCGGACACCCACGCGCTCGGTCAGATGATGGGCGAGGCGGGCCTCACCGCCAAGCTGCGCAACGACGTCGCGCCGACGGTGAAGGAGGTGTACTGCGCGCTCGACATGCACACCGTGGTGGTGTCGCTCAAGAAGACCTACGAGGAGCAGGCCAAGCACGTCATCTACGCGCTGTGGGCGACGCGCAGCGCCAAGACCGTGATCGTGGTCGACGACGACATCGACCCCCGCAACCAGGAGGAGGTGTACTGGGCCATCGCCAACCGCAGCCACGCGCCGCGCGACGTACTCATGGGCGACGGCTTCGGCACCATCGGCCCCGCCATCGACAAATACGGCGACGGCATCGCCAGCAAGCTCGGCATCGACGCCACCGCGCCGCTGAAGGGCTATCCGGCCATGTCGCGCCCGCGCCCGGAGATGGCCGCCCGCGTGCGCGAGCGGTGGGCGGAGCTGACGGCGTCCAAAAAGACCAAGCTGCGCCGCGGCGGGCGGGGGTAAAGGCCCGGGGGTGGTCCAGGCCGGCCTCAGGCCGGCAGGTCGGGGTCCTGCCGGTTGGCGTGGTGGCAGGCCACGGCATGGCCGTGGTCGAGCTGCACGGACGCCGGGTACACGCTGCGACAGCGCGCGTCGGCCAGCGCGCAGCGCGGGTGGTAGTGGCAGCCGCTCGGCGGTGCGGCCGGGGAGGGCGGATCGCCCGCGGCGATCGGTGCCGGCGTCGCGTCGAGCGCCACGCGCGGCACGGCGGCGAGCAGGGCCCGCGTGTAGGGATGGCGCGGGTGTTTCAGCACCTGTTCGGCCGGGCCGTGTTCGACGATGCGCCCGAGGTACATCACCGCCACCTGGTCGGCCAGGTACTCGACCACGCCGAGGTTGTGCGTGATCAGCACGTAGGCGAGGCCCATCTCGGCCTGCAGTTCCCGTAGCAGGTCGAGCACGGCGGCCTGGATGGACAGGTCGAGCGCGCTGGTGGGTTCGTCCAGCAGCAAAAGGCGCGGCTCGACGGCCAGCGCCCGGGCGATGCTGATGCGCTGGCGCTGGCCGCCCGAGAATTCGTGCGGGTAGCGCTCGCCGGCATCGGCGGGCAGTCCCACGCGCTCCAGCAACTGCGCCACGCGCTGCTCGCGCCACGCGCGCGAGCCGATGGCCAGCGCGTCGAGCCCCTCGCGCACGATGTCCGCCACGCGAAGGCGCGGGTTGAGCGACCCGTAGGGGTCCTGGAACACGATCTGGAAATGCCGGCGCAGCGGGCGCAGGCGCCGCGCCGGCAGGCTGGCCAGATCGGTGCCTTCGAAATGCACGCTGCCGCCGGTCGGCTCCAGCAGGCGCAGGATGGCGCGCGCCAGCGTGGTCTTGCCGCAGCCGGACTCGCCCACCACCGCCAGCGTGCGGGCGCGCTGCACTGCCAGCGACACGCCATCCACCGCGCGCACGGCGCCGACCTGGCGCTGCAAAAGGCCGCGCCGGATGGGGAAGTGGACCTTGAGGTCGCGCACGTCGAGCACGGTTTCGGCCGGGCTGGGCGGCGGCGGGGCGTGCGTGTCGGCACCGGCCCCGGTCAGCGCCTGCCCGCGGCGCGAGAAGTCCGGCAGCGCCGCGAACAGTGCCCGCGAGTAAGGGTGCTGCGGGGCGGTGAAGAAGCGCTCGCGCGGCGCCTGTTCCACCACCCGCCCGGCCTGCATCACGGCGACGTGGTCGGCCATGCGCGCGGCGACGCCAAGGTCGTGCGTGACCAGCAGCAGGCCCATGCCGCGCGCGCGCTGCAGGCTCTGCAGCAGGTCCAGAATCTGCGCCTGGGTGGTGACGTCCAGCGCCGTGGTCGGCTCGTCGGCGATCAAAAGCTCCGGATCGCAGGCCAGCGCCATCGCGATCATGGCGCGCTGCTTCATGCCGCCCGACAGCTGGTGCGGGTACTCGTCGTAGCGGCGCTCGGGATCGGCCATGCCGGTGGCGGCCAGCAGCTCGACGCCGCGGGCGCGGATGGCGCGCGCGCTGCCGCCAAGATGGCGACGGATGACCTCGGCGATCTGCGCGCCGATGCGCATCACCGGGTTCAGGCTGGTCATCGGCTCCTGAAAGATCATGCCGATGCGCCGCCCGCGCACGTCGCGCATGGCCGCTTCGGGCAGGTCGGTGAGGTTCAGGCCGTCCAGCCACACCTCGCCGCCGGCCTGGCGCGCGCCGGGCGGCAAAAGCCGCAGGATGGACAGCGCCGTCACCGATTTGCCACTGCCGGACTCGCCGAGCAGCACCAGCGTGCGCCCGGCCGGCACGGCGAGGCTCACGCCATCCACCACCGTGCGCGGGCCGGTGGCGGTGCGAAATTCGGTGCGCAGATCGCGCAGCTCGAGCAGCGGTCGGGTCATGGGCGGTGGTTGGCCTCGCGGGGATCGAGCGCGTCGCGCAGCGCATCGGCCAGCAGGTTGGCCGGCAGCACCAGGCCCAGCATGAACACGAAGGCCGCCGCCAGCGACCACCACACGGCCGGCTCGCGGGCCAGTTCCAGGCGCGCGGTGTTGATCATGTTGCCGAACGACGTGGTGGCCGGGTCGACGCCGACGCCGACGTACGACAGCACCGCCTCGGCCAGCACGAGACCACTGAAGTCCATCACCGCCGTCAGCAGCACCAGGTGCATCAGGTTCGGCCACAGGTGGCGGGTGACGATGCGCCACTGCGCCAAACCAAGCGCGCGCGCCGACTGCACGTACTCGAGTTCGCGCAATTTGAGCGCCTCGCCGCGCAACAGCCGGCACAGCCCCACCCAGCCGGTGGCGCCCAAAATCAGGCACAGCGCCGCCAGGCGCAGGTCCGCCCGCTGCTGGGCGTCGGCGAACGCCGCCAGGTGCTGGTCCATGTACAGATCGAGCGTGAGCACCGCGGCGGCGATCAGCAGCACGCCGGGCACCGCGCTCAGCGTCGCGTACAGGTACTGCACCAGATCGTCCACCCGCCCGCCAAAGTAGCCGGCCGCGGTGCCGAGCAGCAGCGCGAGCGGCAGCGCCAGCAGCAGGCTGCCGCTGCCGATGACCACCCCGGTGCGGATGCTTTTCAGGCCAAGGTACAGCACGTCCTGGCCCACCTTGTCGGTGCCGAGCACGTGATAGCCGCCGGCCAGCGCCAGCACCGCCGCGGCGACCACCAACAGCACGGCGGCGCCGAGCAGTGCGCTGCGCCAGGCCAGATCAGTCTGCCCGCGCAGCAGGCGCCGCGCGGCGGCGGCAAACGGCAGGCGGTGTTTGCGCGCGATGCCCGCGCACAGCAGGGCGGCGAGCGCCAGGCTGGCTGAGAGGCCCGCGGCCACGGCCGCCAGCAGCCGCTGGCGCAGGTCGGCCGCCCGGGCGGCCGGGTCCGCCAGGTGTGCGCCGCCGTGCTTGAGGCGCACATACACCCGCGCCAGCCTGCCGTCGGCGTCGGTCACCGTCTCGCGTGCGTAGCTGTATAGCGCCAGCGGCGCCGAGTAGGTCTTCTCGGTGCGCTCGCGCAGCGGGGTCAGCAGGCGGTCGAGCACCGACTCGACGGTGGGGGCGTAGGCGCCGGGCGCATCCGCCAGCGGCGCACGGAAATGCACCGAATCGAGCAGCGCGACGGCCACGTAGGGCGCCAGGAATACCAGCGACGCCATGGCCACCGGCCGGCGCGCCAGCGCCCGAAACGCCGCCTTCAGTCGCGGCGTGCGCCAGGCCCGCCACAGCAGCAGGCCGGTGGCGGCGACGATGGCCCACAGCAGCGCATCGGTGGCGAGCCACGCCGGCTGGAACGGTAGGCTCGTCACGTCAGGCGCACCCGCGGGTCGGCCAGCGTGTAAGAAAGGTCGGTCAGCAAAAGACCCAGCAGGTACAGCACCGCGCCCAGATACACCATGGCGCGCACGATCGAGAAATCCTGCGCCTGGATGGCGTCGATGGTGTAGCTGCCAAGGCCCGGAATGGCGAAGAACGACTCGGTCAGCAGGCTGCCCATGAACAGCAGCGGGATCACCGCCACCACGCCGGTCAGGATGGGGATGGCGGCGTTGCGCAGCACGTGCCGGCCGAGCACGGCGCCGTCGCCCAGGCCCTTGGCGCGGGCGGTGCGCACGTAATCCTTGCCGGCTTCTTCCAGCAACAGCAGCCGATACCAGCGCAGCCCGCCGCCGATGCCCGACACCACGCCCACCAGCACCGGCAGCGCCAGGAACTTGAGCGCCGCCACGCCATCCTGCCAGCCGGACACGGGCACCAGGTTCAGCAGCTTGGCCAGCAGGTACTGCGCGCCGATGATATAGAACAGCGTCGACACCGACATGCCGAGCACCGCCAGGAACACCGCCGCGCGTTCCAGCGCACTGGCGCGCACGAAGATCACGCCGAGCGCCAGCGTGATGTTGGTCAAAAGACCCAGCAGCAGGCTCGGGGCGGCGATCGCCAGACTCGGCCCCATGCGCTGGCGGATGTCGCGGCCGATGTCGCGGCCGTCGTCGGCGCGGCCGAAATCGAACACCAAAAGCCGCGCCGATTTTTCGAAAAACACCGTGCGCGTGAGCCGCTCGACGCCGGCGGCGTCGGACGCGTACAGCAGCGGGCGGTCGTAGCCGTGGGCGCGCTTCCAGGCGGCGATGGCCTCGGCCGTGACGTGCTTGTTGCCAAGGTGCAGGCGGGCCATGTCGTCCGGGCTGTTGACGACGAAAAACAGCACGAAGGTGAGCAGGTTCACGCCAATCAAAATCGGCACCGCGTACAGCAGTCGGCGCAGCAGGTAGGCGCTCATGGGCCAGGCTCGCCGCGGGCGGTGGCGGCCAGACGCCGCCGCCACAGGCGCAGCGCCGGCAGCAGCATCAGCAGCGCCACGCCGGCGGCGATGACCAGCGGCGCCCAGCGCGGGCGGTTCCAGTCATCGCGCAGGCGTGCCCGCAGCGCCGGGTCCAGGCGCTGGTATTTCAGCGTGTTGGTGGCCAGGTCATTCGGCTTGAGGTTGGCGTTCCAGGCGTGATCGAGCACCACCTGCTGCGGGTGAAAGCCGGCCACCCAGGGCGCGTCGCGCCGCAGCAGGTCCACCATGCGGTCGATCAGGCGCGCCCGCTCGGGGCCGTTCGGCAGCACGCGCATGCGCTCGAACAGGCGGTCGAACTCGGGATTGTCGTAGTTGCTGGCGTTCTCGCCGTCGTGCTTGACCTTGCCATTTGGGCCGTAGAACAGGAACAGAAAGTTCTCCGGGTCCGGATAGTCCGCGTTCCAGCCCCACTGGTAAATCTGCGCCTGGCCGCGGCGCATCTTGTCCTGGAAACGGTTGTAGTCGGTGCTGCGCACCACCAGCTGCACGTCGAGCTTGGCGAACTGCTTGCGTAGCCAGTCGAGATAGCTCTTGGCGTCCGGGCCGCTGGCCATGGAGTCGAAATACAGCACCAGCGGCGCGCCGTCGGGCTTGCGCCCGCCGGGATAGCCGGCGGTCTTGAGCAGGTCGCGCGCGCGCTCGATGCCCAGGCGCTGCGGGCGGCCGTTCGTCCAGCGGTAGACGTACGGGTTGATGCCGCCCGCGCCGTCGCGGTAGCCGAAGATGCCCGGCGGCAGCGGCCCCTGCATGGCAAGGCCAAGGCCGTTCTGGAAGATGGCGATCGATTCCTCCTGGTCGATGGCGATGGCGATCGCCTGGCGCAGCGCGCGGTGTTTGGCATCGTAGCCGCCGACCACCTCGTCCAGCATGTTGAAGCCGGTGTAGTACACCGATGCCATCACCGACGAGTTCAGGCGCATGCCGCGTGCGCGCATGGCCTCGGTGAGCGCGAGCTCGCCGCCGGCGCCGAGGTTCACCACCTGATCGAAGCTGTCCTGCCCCACCGCCGAGCGGTCGTAGTAACCCTGCAGGAACTTGGTCCACACCGGGATGCTCTCGCGCTCGAGGCTGAACACCGCCCGGTCGATGAACGGCATCGGCCGGCCGGCGTCGGCGAGCAGCCCGGCCGCGGCGTCGCCGCGTTCGCCGTCGGCGGGGTAGGGCTCGCCGCGGAACAGCGGGTTGCGCTCGAGCACCATGCGCCGGTTGGGGTCGTTCACGGTCAGCATGTAAGGCCCGGTGCCGATCGGGTACCAGTCGAGCGTGATGTTCTTGGCGGCCAGACCCGGCTGGCTGTAGAAGCGGTCGGCCTCCCAGGGCAGCGGCGCGAAAAACGGCATCGCCAGCCAGTACTGGAACTGCGGGTAGACGTCCGTCAGGCGGATGCGCAGCGTGTAGCGGTCGACCACCTCGACGCCGGTCAGCTCGACACCGCGCAGGTCCAGCCACGCATCGGCGGCGCTATCGGCAGCGGCGAGTTGGGCGGCGAGCTCGCGAAAGCCCGCCAGGTGCGCCTGCAGCAGGCCGCGGATCGGCGATTGCACCCGCGGGCTCGCCAGGCGCTTGATCTCGTAGGCAAAATCCTGCGCGGTCAGCTCGCGGCTGCCGCGCTGCGCAAAATCGGCCAGCGTGTCGATGCGCGCCAGCGCCGCCGCGTCCAAAGAGTGATAGAGCAGCTCACCGTCGTCGCCGCGCGCCAGCGCCGGGTGCGGCGCGTAGCGGATGCCGGGCCGGATGCGCAGCTCGTAGAGGCTCGCGTGGGCGAGCGCGGGATCGGCGCCGGCCGGCAGCGGCTGGCCGGCGGCGTCGAGCAGCGTCAGGCGCGGCAGCTCGGCGGCGGTGAGCGGCACCAGCGTGTACGGCCGGCGCAGGTAGTGGTACTGCAGCGGCGGTTCGTACACCTGTTGGATGAACACGTACTCGTTCGAGTTGTAGGCGACCGCCGGGTCGAGGTGCTTGGGGCGCTCGGCGAAGGCCGCGTACAGCGTGTTGGCCTCCCGCTCGCCGGCCGGGTAGGGGCTGTTCAGGGGCGCCTGCCCGCAGCCGGCGAGCGCGAGCAGCAGGGTGGCCAGCAGCGGTCTGAGAGCGTGTGAATTTTTCAAGCTCCGAGGCCGGCCAGGGATGGCCGGACGCGAATCGAGCCCGCAAGGGCTTGATTCGCGGGAGCCCGTCCGGGCGTGTACCGGACGGGCGACGCATGAAATGCGCAGGACGCGCATTTCTTCACAAACTCTGAGCGGGGCAGGGCGCAACATCGACCGGATTCTGCCATAGCGCCCAGGGCATCCTGCCCCGGGCGTGGAGCGCGCCGCGCGAGCCGAAAAATCCAGGGAGGGGATTTTTCGGCGTTTTGCTGGGCCGGCTTCGGCCCACAGGCCGGTGGCTATAATGCGCGCCTCATTTTTGGGCCGAGAAAGGGGGGTGTGTGATGGGATTTCTGGCCGGCAAACGGGCACTCGTCGTCGGCGTGGCGAGCGACCGCTCCATCGCCACCGGTATCGCCGAGGCCATGCACCGCGAGGGCGCCGAGCTCGCCTTCACCTACCAGAACGACAAGCTGCGCCGGCGGGTCGAGGAATTCGCCGCCGAGTGCGGCAGCGACATCGCGCTGCCGATGGACGTGGCCGATGATGCGCAGATCGACGCTGCCTTTGCGGCGCTCGGTGAGCGCTGGGACGGCATCGACATCGTGGTGCACAGCGTGGCGTTTGCGCCACGCGAGGAGCTGCAGGGCCCGTTCGTCGATGCGGTCACGCGCGAGGGTTTCCGCATCTCGCACGACATCAGCGCCTACAGCCTGGCGGCGCTGGCCAAGGCGGCCAAGCCCCGGCTGCGGCCTGGCGCGGCGCTGCTGGCGATGACGTATCTGGGTGCCGTGCGCGTGTTGCCGAACTACAACGTCATGGGGCTCGCCAAGGCGAGTCTGGAGGCCTGCATCCGGTATCTCGCCGCCTCCATGGGCCCGGATGGCGTGCGCGTGAACGGCATCTCGGCCGGCCCCATCCGCACGCTGGCGGCGTCCGGCATTTCCGGTCTACGCAGCATGCTCGACTACCACGCCGCCAATGCGCCGCTGCGACGCAACGTCACCATCGAGGACGTGGGCAACGTGGCGGCCTTCCTGTGCTCGGACCTGGCCGCCGGCATCACCGGCGAGATCACCTACGTCGACGCCG
>NZ_JAQVGQ010000225.1 GCF_028696615.1 Immundisolibacter sp.
AGAAGGTCGCGCCAAGAACCGGCGCGTGGTGCTGGTGGTGCTGGCGACGCCGGATGCGGTGGCCGAGCGCGAGCTGGCGCTCAGCCTGTCCCGCCAGGGTCCACAGGACACCGGCCTTCGCCTGCCTGAACAGCTGCCGAGCGCGCAGTCGATCCTGTCGGCCAGCCGGGCGCCGGCAGGCCAGGCGCCGCCCGCCGCCGCGCCGCGCGCCAGCGCGCGCTGGCCGGCCGAGCGCCGCGCCGCCGGCGAAGTGCCGCCGTTCGTGCCGGCGCCGCCGCTGCCGCAGGTGGCGCCGCCGTTGTGACGCCGCTGCCGCCCGCCGGGCGAGCGGTGAGAGCTTGTGAATTTTTCAAGCTCCGAGGCCGGCCAGGGATGGCCGGGCGCGAATCGAGCCCGCAAGGGCTCGATTCGCGTGAGCACGTCCGGGCGTGTAGCGGACGGGCGACGCAAGCAATGCGCAGCACGCGCATTTCTTCACAAACTCTGAGCTGGCCGCAGCAAATCGTCGTCCCTGGAATTTTTTGGACATGCCGGGCATCCTGCCGCAGCGGGCAGGCGCCGTGGCCGTCGCTCGCCAGCCGACGGTGGCCGGGCGCTGGCCGCGGCATTCCTTTGCCCAGGGGAGTTCATGCAGACGCGATTTCCGGAGCAGGTACGCGCCAGCGGCGAGGGCGCGGCGGTCGAGCGCATCGTGCGCAAATGCGTGCACTGCGGGTTTTGCAACGTCACCTGCCCGACCTTCCAGGTACGCCGCGACGAGCTGGACGGCCCGCGCGGGCGCATTTACCAGATCAAGCACGCCATCGAGACCGCCAGCGTGCCGGCCAGCCTGCGCACGCACCTGGACCGCTGCCTGACCTGCCGCGCCTGCGAGACCACCTGCCCGGCCGGCGTGGAATACGGCCGCGTGCTCGACTTCGGCCGGGAACTGGCCGAGCGGGCAGCGCCGCGCGGCACCGGCGAGCGCCTGCTGCGCCGCGCGCTGCGCTGGGCGCTGCCACACCGGCGGCGCTTTGCGACGCTGCTGGGGCTTGGTCGCTGGGTCAAACCGCTGCTGCCGGCGACCGTGCGTCGATCGATTCCACGGTCCCGCCCGGCCGGGCCGTGGCCCTCGACACGCCAGCCGCGGCGCATGCTGCTGCTGGCCGGCTGCGTGCAGGACGCGCTCGAGCCGCGCATCAACGCCGCCGCGGCGCGCGTGCTCGACCGGCTCGGCATCACGCTCGAGTCGGTTGCCGGTGCCGGCTGCTGCGGCGCCATCAGCCACCACCTGACCGCCACCGACGAGGCGGCCGCGTTCATGCGCCGCAACGTCGACGCCTGGTGGCCGCAGGTCCAGGCCGGCGCCGAGGCCATCGTGGTGACTGCCAGCGGCTGCGCGGTGCAGGTGAAGGACTACGGCCGCCTGCTGGCGCACGATCCGGCGTATGCCGAGCGCGCGGCGAAAATTTCGGCCCTGGCGCGCGATCTCGCCCAGGTGCTGGCCGCCGAGGACGCGACCGGTGTCGCGCCGGCGCCGGGTGCGCCACGGCGCATCGCCTTTCAGAGCCCCTGCACGCTGCAGCACGGCCAGCGTCTGGGCGGCGTGGTGGAAGGCCTGCTGCGCCGCGCCGGTTTCGAATTGGCGCCGCTGGCCGATGGCCACCTGTGCTGTGGCGCGGCCGGCACCTATGCACTGCTGCAGCGCGAGCTGTCGGATGAGCTGCGCACGCGCAAGCTCGCGAGCCTCGCCGCCGCCGCGCCGCAGCTGATCGCTACCGCCAACATCGGCTGTCTCGTTCATTTGCAGGCGGCCGCACCGGTGCCGGTGCGGCACTGGATCGAGCTGCTCGACCCGCTGGCCTGAGGCGGTTTTGCAATGGCGCCGGATAGACGCTGAAAACATCCATCATGCGTGGCATTTTTCAGCTCGCCGCAGCGCGCTGCAAGGCCCGCGCCGCGCTCCCTGAATCAAGGGCTTACGCCCTTGATTCAGGGCCGGGGCATCCTGCCCCGGACGGAAAACGCTGAATAAATCAGCGCTTCTTCAGGTCGTATCGGTCCGCTTCCATGACCTTGTTCCAGGCCCGCACGAAATCGTTCACGAATTTCTCATTCGTGTCCGCTTGGGCGTAGAACTCGGACACCGCTCGCAGCTCGGAGTTGGAACCGAGAATCAGGTCGACCGTGGTGGCAGTCCATTTGACCTTGCCGGTCTTGCGGTCGCGCCCCTCATACAGACCCGGCTTGTCCGACTTGGTCCAGACCGTGGACATATCGACCAGGTTCACGAAAAAGTCGTTGCTGAGCGTGCCCGGACGGTCCGTGAATACGCCATGCTTGACGCCGAACGCATTGGCATCCAGCACCCGCATGCCGCCCAGCAGCGCCACCATTTCCGGAACCCTCAAACCGAGCTGATCGGCCTTGTCCACCATGGCCTCGGCCGGCGGAAAGTAGGCGCCATCGCTGTAGTAGTTGCGGAAGGCGTCGGCTTTCGGCTCAAGGAAGCTGAACGAATGCACGTCGGTCTGTTCCTGAGTGGCATCCATGCGGCCGGGGTGGAACGGAATGCTGACCTTGACGCCGGCTTTCTCGGCAGCCGCCTCGACCGCCGCGTTGCCGCCCAGCACGATGAGGTCCGCCAGGGATACTTTCTTGCCCGAAGCCTGGTTTTTCTTATTGAAGTCGCTTTGGATGGCGCGCAGCTTGTCGAGCACCTTGGCGATCTCCGGCGGATTGTTCACCGCCCAGTCTTTTTGCGGCGCGAGCGCCAGTCGTCCGCCGTTTGCACCGCCCCGGTAGTCGGTGTCGCGGAAGGTGGATGCCGCCGCCCAGGCGGTGCGTACCAGCTCGGGGCCGCTCAAACCGGAGCCGAGGATCTTTTGCTTGAGTGCCACCACGTCTTCGGGCGATACCAGTTCGTGATCAACCGCCGGAATCGGATCCTGCCAGATCAAATCTTCCTTGGGTGCGTACTTGCCCAGATAGCGCGTGCGCGGACCCATATCCCGATGCGTGAGCTTGAACCACGCCTTGGCAAAGGCGAGGTCGAACTCCTGCGGGTTTTGCAGGAAGCGCTTGGCGATCTTGGAATATTCCGGATCCATCTTCAGCGCCAAGTCGGTGGTGAACATTATCGGCGCGTGCCGTTTGCCCGGTACATGCGCGTCGGGGACGATCTGCAGCTTATCGGCGTCCTTCGGGACCCACTGCACGGCGCCCGCCGGACTCTTGGTCTGTACCCACTCGAAATTGAACAGATTGGCGAGGTATTGCCCACTCCAGGCGGTCGGCGTCGCCGTCCAGGCGCCTTCGAGACCGGAGGTGATGGTGTCCTCGGCATTGCCTTTGCCGCACTTGTTGGCCCAACCCAGCCCCTGCTGTTCGATGGGGGCGGCGGCCGGCTCGGGTCCCAGGCACTCGTTGGGCTTATGGGCGCCGTGAGCCTTGCCGAAGGTGTGGCCGCCGGCGATGAGCGCGACCGTCTCTTCATCGTTCATCGCCATGCGACCGAAGCTTTCGCGGATGTCTTTGGCGGCCTCGAGAGGATCGGGATTACCACCTGGCCCCTCGGGATTTACGTAGATCAAGCCCATCTGCACCGCAGCCAGCGGGTTGGCCAGCTGCTTGCCGCCGGCTTTGCCGTTCCTCGGCCCCTGGTAACGGGCCGAATCGTCGAGCCATTTTTTCTCGGCACCCCAATAGACCGGATCCGGCTCCCACTCATCCTGCCGACCGCCGGCGAAGCCGTAGGTCTTGAGGCCCATCTGCTCCATGGCGACGGTTCCCGCCAGCACCATCAAGTCGCCCCAGGAGATGGCGTTGCCGTATTTTTGCTTGACCGGCAACAGCAGACGCCGCGCCTTGTCGAGGCTGACGTTATCGGGCCAGCTGTTCAGCGGCTCGAAGCGCTGCTGGCCACCGTCGGCACCGCCGCGGCCGTCGAGCACGCGATAGGTTCCCGCCGCGTGCCATGCCATGCGAATGAAAAGCGGCCCATAGTTACCGTAGTCGGC
>NZ_JAQVGQ010000226.1 GCF_028696615.1 Immundisolibacter sp.
TGTCACCACGTCGCCGCCGCCGCGGATGCCGGGCGCGCCCGGGCGCACCATGATGAGGTTGGTGCCCATGGCGGTGATCTGGGACAGCACCTGCTGCTTGCCGCCTTCGCCCACCGCCAGCATGGCAATCACCGACGCCACGCCGATGACGATGCCCAGCAGCGTGAGCGCCGTGCGCAGCGCGTTGGTGCGCAGTGAATGCAGCGCCATGCGCACCGCCTCGCCGATCTCCGGCACCAGCGCCGACGTGGAGGCGGCGTCAGCGCTCGGCGGTGCCGCCGTTCGCGCGGCGGGGCGGGCGGCCGGCTGATCGTCCACGATGCGCCCGTCGGCAATGCGTACCACGCGCTGCGCATGGGCGGCCACGGCGGCGTCGTGGGTGATCAGGATCACCGTGCGGCCGGCCTGGTGCAGGCGCCGCAGCAGGGCCATCAGCTCGGCGCTGCTCTTGCTGTCGAGCGCGCCGGTCGGCTCGTCGGCCAGGATCACCGGCGGGTCGTTGATGAGCGCGCGGGCCACCGCCACACGCTGCTGCTGGCCGCCCGACAGCTCGCTCGGGCGGTGATGCATGCGCTCGCCAAGACCGAGCTCGGTCAGCAGGCGCCGGGCGCGGGCGGTGCGTTCGGCCTTGGGCAGGCCGGCATAAATGGCCGGCATCTCGACGTTGGCCAGCGCGCTCACCCCGGGCAGCAGGTTGTAGCGCTGGAACACGAAGCCGAAGGTCTGCCGCCGCAGCGCCGCCAGCCGATCGGCGTCGAGCTGCGCCACGTCCTGGCCGCCCACGCGGTAGCTGCCACCGTCGGGCCGATCCAGGCAGCCGATGATGTGCATCAGCGTGCTCTTGCCGGAGCCGGACTGACCCATGATGGCGACGAACTCGCCACTGTCGATGGTCAGCGACACGCCGTCGAGCGCCCGCACCAGGGCGGCGCCCTGGCCGTAATGGCGCCGGATATCGACCAGTTCCAGCAGTGCCATCAGAAAAAGCCGCGCCGCGGTGCGGTCTTGGGGCCGGCCGCGCGCGGCACCGCCACCGCCTCGCCCTCGGCCAGACCCTGGCGCACCTCGGCCCACTGGCGCGACATGTGGCCCACCTGCACCACGCGCGTGCCGAGCCGGTCGCCCTCGCGCACGCGGACTTCGTAGGCCTGCGCGCCGTTCTGGTCCTGCTCCGGCCGGCGCCGGCCAAGGGCAGTGCTGGGCACCGCCAGTGCATTCTCGGCCCTGCCCAGGACGAAGAACACCTGCGTGCTCATGCCGTTCATGAGCTGGCGGTCACGGTTGTCCACGTCTATCAGCACGTTGTAGAGCACCACATCGTTGATGACCTCGGGCGAGGGCAGCACCTGCCGCACCTGGCCATGCCAGCGCCGTTCGAGCGCGCCGAGCGTGGTGAATTCCACGTCGGTGCCGACGCGAAGGCGCATCACGTCGGCCTCGGCCACCTGCGCGCGTACGGTCATGGTGTCCAGGTCGGCAATTTGCACGATCACCGGTGCCAGCTGGTTGGCGTTCAGGGTCTGGCCCTCGCGCGAGGTCTGCGACACCACCGTGCCGGTCATGGGCGCGTAAATCTTGGTGTAGCCGAGGTTGGTGCGGTCGCCGTCGAGGGTCGAGCGGGCCTCGTCGATCTGCGCTTCCAGGGACCGCACGGCCGCCTCGGCCACGCGCAGGTCGGACTCGCTTTGTTCGAGCTGTTCCTGGCTGACCGCGCGCTCGCCGATCAGACCGAGATTGCGCCGGTGGACCTGCGCCAGATTCTGGCGCTGCGCCTGTTGCTGGGCGAGCTGGGCGGTCAGCGAGGCGATGCGCGCCTGGTCGCTCTCGACGCGGGAGGCGTAGATGCGCGGGTCGATCTCGGCGATCAGCTGGCCCTTTTGCACCACATCGCCGATCTCGACGTGCAGGCGGCTGAGCTGGCCGGACACCTGCGCGCCGACGTCGACATAGGCTTTGGGCTCGAGCTTGCCCTGCGCGGTAACGGTTTCGGTCACCTCGCGGCGCTGCACGGTCTCGAAGGCGACGTCGGGCGGCAGCGCGGCCGGCGCGTCGCGATGCCAGATGAGCGCGGCGCCGGCCAGCCCGGTCAGGGCCAGCAGGACCGCCGCCAGGCGGCGCTGCGTGCGTGTCAGCGGCATTTTTTATCTGCCCCGGCTGTCGGTAACATAAGCGGTTTCTCCAAAACGCATCGTCCCCATGTCATCCCCGCGCAAAGCCGTCGCCCTCATTTCCGGTGGCCTCGATTCCATGCTGGCCGCCAAGGTGATGCTCGAACAGGGCATCCACGTCGAGGGCATCAACTTTTTCACTGGCTTTTGCGTGGAAGGCCACACGCACGCCATCCGCCGCCAGGACCGCGCCAAGCCCAAGCGCAACAACGCGCTGTGGGTGGCCGAGCAGCTCGGCATCCGCCTGCACATCGTGGACGTGATCGAGCCGTACAAAGAGGTGGTCATCAACCCCAAGCACGGCTACGGGCAGAACCTGAACCCGTGCCTGGACTGCAAGGGCTTCATGGTCGGCCAGGCGCGCGCCTGGATGGAAGACAACGGCTTCGACTTCATCGTCACCGGCGAGGTGATCGGCCAGCGGCCGATGTCGCAGCGCAAACAGACGCTGCCCATTGTCGCCCGGGAATCGGGCGCATTCGACCGCCTGCTGCGCCCGCTGTGCGCCAAGTTGCTGCCCGAGACGCTGCCCGAGCGCGAGGGCTGGGTGGATCGCGCACGCCTGTATGACTTCAACGGCCGCAGCCGCAAGCCGCAGCAGGCGCTCGCCGCCCAGTTCGGCTTCACCGACTGGGCGCAGCCGGCCGGCGGGTGTTGCTTTCTGACCGATCCCAACTACAGCCACAAGCTGGCCGATCTGTGGCAGTCGCGCGGCAGCAAGCAGTACGAGCTGGACGACATCATGCTGCTGAAGGTGGGCCGGCATTTGCGGCCGCGGCCGCACTTCAAGCTGATCGTGGCGCGCGAGGACGGCGAGAACAACTTTCTGACCGGCTACCGACGCCAGTTCGCGCACCTGGAGCCGCTCAGCCACGGCGGCCCGTTGGTGCTGGTGGACGGCGTGCTGCAGGCGGGCGACCTGGAATTGGCCGCGCGCATCCTCGGTCGCTACAGTCAGGGCCGCGACGCACCGGCGGTGACGGTGCGTTACACGCCGCTCGACGGGCCGGCGCAAGAGCTCACGGTGTCGCCGCTGCCGGCGGCCGAGCTGCCGGCGCACTGGCATCTGTAGCCGGCGCGCCGATGAGCCGCTGCAGGCGTTCGCGCGCCAGTTGCTCGCGCGCCGCATCGGCGCGCCGCCGCACGGTGACGGCGTGCGCCGAAAAGCGTGTGTGCACCACCTCC
This sequence comes from Immundisolibacter sp., assembly GCF_028696615.1. Classification (GTDB taxonomy): domain Bacteria; phylum Pseudomonadota; class Gammaproteobacteria; order Immundisolibacterales; family Immundisolibacteraceae; genus Immundisolibacter. Next base: position 3,354 of record NZ_JAQVGQ010000226.1, read on the forward strand.
ACGCCCAGGTAGCTCACCTCGCCGGCGCTCACCTCGACCTGCAGCTCGGGCGTGCGCGGCGGCTGCACGCGGTACAGCTGCGGACCCTCGCGCCAGTCGTGCGGGTTGACGATCTGATAGCCGTCGTTGGGCATCGGGTACAGAAAGCGCTGCGGCAGGGTGACGCTGCTGATCCGCGCTTCGAGCGCCGACAGCCGATAGCGGCCGGGTCGCAGCCCGGCGATCACCATGAAATCCGTGCACGAATAGGCGCTCGAGTGCACGCCAAGTCCTTTGCCGATGCCGCGAAGCACCGCCACGCCGTAGTCGAGCGTGATCTCGACCGGCGCGTAGGCGCGTAGCAGCGCATCGACGATGACCACGCCGGTGTCGGCGCTCGGCGCCAGCCGCTGCGCCTGAAACGGCCCGCAGCGGCGGTCGAAGTCGTCCTCGCCGGCGGCGGCGGCCGTGAGCAGGCAGACCAGCAGGCAGCCGAGTAGGCGTTTCATTGCGGTAACCTCGTTCAAGTGCGAACCGTCGCGCCCCATGGTGCCCCAGGCGGCAACCGGGTGGGGGATCGGGATCACGGCGGCGGGTCGAGCTATTCCAGGTGGGTTTTCGACTGATCGAATCGAGGAGGGG
>NZ_JAQVGQ010000227.1 GCF_028696615.1 Immundisolibacter sp.
GTTCGAGCTGCTGCGCCACGCTCTCGGCGACCAGGTAGGCATCGAGCTCGGGCCGGCGAATCTCCTCGACGCTGATGTGCACGGGAATACCCATGCACTCGCCCACCATGCGACGCAACTTCTCGATGTCGTCGCCCTTCTTGCCGATGACGATGCCAGGCCGCGCGGTGTGGATGATCACACGTGCATTCTGGGCCGGGCGCTCGATCTCGATTCGGCTCACCGACGCATGCGCCAACTGCTTGCGCAGCAGCTCACGCACGGCGATATCGGCGTTCAGGTTATCGGCGAACGCACGCCCATGCGCATACCAACGCGAATTATGGTCCTTGACGACACCCAGGCGGATGCCGGTCGGATGAACTTTCTGTCCCATCGGGTTAGCCCTTGGCCTTTTTCTGGTCGCTCACCACGACCTTGATGTGGCACGTCCGCTTGGTGATCCGGTTGCCACGCCCGCGCGCGCGGGCATGGAACCGCTTCATCGACGGCCCTTCGTCCACGCACACGGCCGCGATCCGCAACTCGTCGACATCGGCGCCGTTGTTGTGTTCGGCGTTGGCGATCGCCGACTCGACCACTTTTTTCACCAGCTGCGCGGCTTTCTTGGTGCTGTGGGTGAGCAGCGCCAGCGCCTTTTCCACCGGCAATCCACGAACCTGATCGGCGACCAATCGACCCTTTTGCGCCGAAATGTGCGCATTGCGCAACAAAGCAAAGGTTTCCATGTCCACCTCAGCGCGTCTTGCGATCGGCGGCGTGGCCGCGGTAGGTGCGGGTCGGCACGAACTCGCCGAGCTTGTGGCCGACCATGTTCTCGTTGATCAAAACCGGCACATGTTGACGACCGTTGTGCACCGCAATGGTCAGGCCGATCATGTCCGGCAGCACGGTGGAACGCCGCGACCAGGTCTTGATGGGCCGGCGGCTGCCGGCACCGGCGGCTTGCTCGACCTTCTGCATCAGATGCAGATCGACAAACGGTCCTTTCTTTACTGATCTTGGCACGTCTCTGGCTCCGAACTTGCCTTATTTGGCGCCACGCCGACGCACGATCTGGCCGGTGGTGCGCTTGTTCTTGCGGGTTTTGTGACCCTTGGTCGGCACACCCCACGGGGTGACCGGGTGACGTCCGCCCGACGTGCGGCCCTCGCCACCCCCGTGCGGATGATCGACTGGGTTCATGGCGACGCCGCGCACGGTCGGACGCACGCCGCGCCAGCGCTTGGCACCGGCCTTGCCGAGCGAGCGCAGCGAATGCTCGCCGTTGCCGACTTCGCCAAGCGTGGCCCGACAGTCGGCCGCCACGCGCCGAATCTCGCCCGACTTCAGGCGCAAGGTGACGGCGTCGCCCTCACGCGCCAAAAGCTGTACCGAGGTGCCGGCGCTGCGCGCCAGCTGCGCGCCTTTGCCGGCGCGCAGTTCGACGCAATGCACCGTGCTGCCCACCGGGATGTTGCGAAGTGGCAAGGTGTTGCCCGGCTCGATGGGCGCCTGGGCGCCAGACATCACCCGGCTGCCGGCCGTCACACCCTTGGGCGCGACGATGTAGCGACGCTCGCCGTCGGCGTATACCAGCAGCGCCAGGTGCGCGCTGCGGTTGGGATCATACTCGAGACGCTCGACACGGGCGGGGATTCCGTCCTTGTCGCGCCGGAAGTCGACCAACCGATAACGCTGCTTGTGGCCACCACCCTGGTGACGGGTAGTGATCCGCCCGGCGCTGTTGCGACCACCGGAGCGGTGTTTGCTCTCCACCAGCGCGGCGAACGGCGCGCCCTTGTGCAGCTCGGGTGTCACCACGCTCACTACGAAGCGGCGACCGGGCGACGTGGGTTTTCTCTTGACGACTGCCATGATGCGTTTCCAGCGTTCCTACGGGCGCCGCCTCAAGCGACGCCGGTGAAGTCGATGTCGTGGCCGGGCGCCAACGTCACGTACGTCTTTTTCCAGTCCTTACGCCGCCCTTGACGCTTGGTCTTGCCTTTCACGCGCAGGGTGCGCACGGCCTCGACCTTCACCTGGAAGGCGTGCTCCACCGCAGCGCGGATATCCTCTTTGCTGGCGTCGAGGGCCACTCGAAACACGATCTGGCGATGTTTCTCGGCAACCCGTGTGCCCTTTTCCGAAATGTGCGGGGCGCGAATGATGTCAAAAAGTTTCGCTTCGTTCACTGCAGCCACTCCTCGACTACGCGCGCCGCAGCGGGCGTCATCACCACGCGATCGGCCCACACCAAGGCCAGCGGATTCAAATCCTGCACCTCGCAGGCCTCGACACCGACCAGGTTGCGGGACGCCAGCGCCAACTCGATAGTCATCTCGTCCACTACCAGCAACAGGTGGCCGGTCGGAATCTGCAGCTGTTCCAGTCGGCCCACCAGCTCACGCGTCTTGGGCGACGCCAGCTCGAAACCGTCCACCAACTGCAACCGGCCGAGCCTCCGCAGCTCGGAGAATATGCCGCGCATCCCCGCGCGGTACATCTTCTTGTTGAGCTTCTGGGTGTAATTCTCGCCGCCGGCCGGAAACACCTTGCCGCCGCCGCGCCACAGCGGGCTGCGAATGGAGCCGGCACGCGCGCGGCCACTGCCCTTCTGTTTCCAGGGCTTACGGCCGCCGCCGCGAACTTCGCTGCGCGTCTTCTGCTTGGCATCGGCCTGCCGCGCGTTCGCCAGGTAGGCCACAACCATCTGGTGCACCAAGCCTTCGTTGAACGGCCGGTCGAACACGGCATCGGCGAGCGCCACGCTACCGCCGGAACCATTAACCGTTGTCACTGGCATTTCCATGTCACGCCCCCGCCTTCTTGCCAGTTGCCGGGCGTACGATCAACTCGCCGCCCTGCGGCCCGGGCACGGCACCCTTGACCAGCAGCAGCCCACGCTCGGCGTCCACCTTGACCACCTCGAGGTTGCGCTGGGTGCGCTGCTCGTTGCCGTAGTGGCCAGCCATTTTCTTGCCCGGGAACACGCGCCCTGGCGTCTGGTTCTGGCCGATCGATCCCGGCGCGCGATGCGACAGCGAGTTGCCATGGGTGGCGTCACCACCGCCGAAGCCCCAGCGGCGCACCGTGCCGGAAAAGCCGCGACCGCGCGTCACGCCGGTGACGTTGACCTTCTGACCCGCCTCGAACTGGTCGGCACCGAGCGCTTGACCGACGGCAACGGCCGGCTCGCCGTCGTCCGCGAGGCGGAACTCGGTCAGGCTCTGGCCCGGCTCGACCCCCGCCTTGGCATAGTGACCGGCCAGCGCCTTGCCGACCAGCGCGGCACGCTTGCTGCCGCGCGTCACTTGGATCGCCCGATAACCGTCGACCTCGGGGGTGCGTACCTGCACCACCCGATTTCCGGACACGTCGATCACCGTCACCGGCACGCCGGCACCATCCGCCGTGAAGATGCGTGTCATGCCGCATTTGCGGCCTACCAAACCGATGGCCATTGCCTGGTTCCCTTACCTGTTGTCTCGATCTGCCCGGGGTCCACCACCGAACGGCGGCGCCCCCGCGGCCTTCAGCTCAGCTTGATATGCACGTCGACGCCGGCGGCCAAATCCAGGTTCATCAGCGCATCCACCGTCTTGTCGGTTGGATCGATGATGTCCATCAGCCGCTTGTGGGTGCGGATCTCGAACTGATCGCGCGAGTCCTTGTCCTTGTGCGGCGAACGCAGCAGCGTGAACCGCTCGATCTTCACCGGCAGCGGGATCGGCCCGTGCACGCGCGAGCCGGTGCGCTTGGCGGTATCCACGATCTCACGCGCCGACTTGTCGATCAGCTGGTGCGAGAAGGACTTCAGTCGAATGCGAATTCTCTGACCGGCCATGGCGTTTACTCGATCACCTTGGTAACCACGCCGGCGCCGACGGTGCGGCCGCCTTCGCGGATCGCAAACCGCAGCCCCTCGTCCATGGCGATCGGCGTGATCAGCGACACTTTGAGGTTCACGTTGTCGCCC
>NZ_JAQVGQ010000032.1:0-3298 GCF_028696615.1 Immundisolibacter sp.
CGGCGAAACGCTTGACGTGGTCGATCTGGTGAGAAATCGACTCCTTCTGCACACCGTCGACGTTTTTCTTGATCTCGAAGTTGTGCTTGCGCCAGCCGTAGTCATCGGCGAGCGCCCGCCGCAGGCGCTGCGTCATGGCGCCTTCGCCGCCACCCCCGCGCACCAGCTCCTCCACCGGAATTTCGATCGCCGACAGGGCTTCCTGCAACTCGGCCACGGCCTGCGGCATGTCATGCCTGAGGATGGCTTCGGCGTGGTGCAGGGCGAGCACCTGAAAGCCTTTGTTTTTGAGCTGTTCGAACATGCCGTTGTTGTGCTCTGGCGTTTCGCTACCCGCGCGCCGCCAGCTTGGCCCAGGTATCGCGCAGCGACACGGTGCGGTTCCACACCGGCGCGCCGGGGCGGCTGTCGGGATCGGGCGTGAAGTAGCCCAGGCGCTCGAACTGCACCGTGCCGTCGGCGTCGGCCAGCGCGGGTTCCAGCAGGCAGCCGTGCAGCACTTCGAGCGAATGCGGGTTGCGCAGCGCAAGGTAGTCGTCGTGGCCAGTCGGGTCCGGCACGGCGAACAGGCGGTCGTACAGGCGCACCTCGGCGGGCAGCGCGTGCTTCGCGTCCACCCAGTGGATGGTGCCTTTCACCTTACGCCCGTCGGGGGCGCTGCCGCCGCGCGTGGCCGGATCGTAGCTGCAGATGAGTTCGACAACCTCGCCGGTGGCGGGATCGGTCACCACGCGCTCGCAGCGGATGAAATAGGCAAACCGCAGGCGCACCTCGCGGCCCGGCGCCAGACGGTGGAAGTCCCTGGGCGGCTCCGGCATGAAATCGTCGCGCTCGATGTACAGCTCGCGGCCGAACGGCAGGCGGCGGCTGCCGAGCTCCGGCCGCTGCGGGTGCCGCGGCGCGTCCAGCCATTCGGTGTCGCCCGCGGGGTAGTTTTCGATGACGACCTTGAGCGGGCGCAGCACCGCCAGCGCGCGCGGCGAGTCTTGTTCCAGAGCCTCGCGGATGCAGGTTTCGAGCTGCGCCACGTCGATGACGTTCTCCTTGCGCGTGACGCCGATGCGCGCGCAGAACTCGCGGATGGCGCCCGGCGGCACGCCGCGCCGGCGCAGGCCCGACAGCGTCGGCAGGCGCGGGTCGTCCCAGCCGGCCACGTAGCCGCCTTCCACCAGCTCGTGCAGGCGGCGCTTGCTCATCACCGTGTAGGACAGGTTCAGGCGCGAGAACTCGATCTGCCGCGGATGGCAGGGCACCGGCAGCTGGTCGAGGATCCAGTCGTACAGCGCGCGGTGGTCTTCGAACTCGAGCGTGCACAGCGAGTGGGTGATGCCCTCGAGCGCGTCCGACACGCAGTGCGCGTAGTCGTACATGGGGTAGATGCACCAGGCGTTGCCGGTGAGCGGGTGCGGCGCGTGCTTGATGCGGTACAGCACCGGGTCGCGCAGGTTGAGGTTGGGCGAGGCCATGTCGATTTTGGCCCGCAGCACGTGCGCGCCGTCCGGGAACTCGCCGGCCCGCATGCGGGCGAACAGGTCGAGGTTCTCGTCCACGCTGCGCGTGCGGTACGGACTGTCGCGGCCAGGCTCGGTGAGCGTGCCGCGGTAGGCGCGAATGTCGTCCGCGCTCAGGCTGCACACGTAGGCCTTGCCGGCTTCGATCAGGTGCACGGCGTAGTCGTACAGCTGGCCGAAGTAGTCCGACGCATGGAACAGCTTGTCGCCCCAGTCGAAACCCAGCCAGCGCACGTCGCGCTGGATGGCCTCGACATATTCGAGGTCCTCCTTGGCCGGGTTGGTGTCGTCGAAACGCAGGTGGCAGACGCCGCCGAACTCCTGCGCGAGGCCGAAGTTCAGGCAGATCGACTTGGCGTGCCCGATGTGCAGGTAGCCGTTCGGCTCCGGCGGAAAGCGGGTGACGATGCGCGTGTGTTTGCCGCGGGCCAAGTCCTGCTCGACGATCTGGCGGATGAAGTGGGTCGGCGGCGGGCGGTCGGCGGCGTTCATGTAGCGGGTGGGGCGAGTGCGGGGTGGGCCGGTATTGTAAGGACACGCGGGCGGTTACACGCTCTCAGGCCAGCGCCGTCAGGCGGCCGTCGGCCAGCAGCAGGCGCCGGTCGAGCCGGCGCGCCAGCTCCGGGTTGTGGGTGACCACCACCAGCCCGCCGGCGCGCTCGCGGCACACCTCCACCAGCTGGCCGAACACGTGCTCGGCGGTGTGCGGGTCGAGGTTGCCTGTTGGTTCGTCGGCCAGGATGCAGCGCGGCTGGGTGACCAGCGCCCGGCCGATGGCCACGCGCTGACGCTCGCCGCCGGACAGTTGCCCCGGCTTGTGGTGGCCGCGCGCGGCCAGGCCCAGCCGCGCCAGCATGGCATCGGCGGCTGCCCCCGCGGCGGCCGGCGCCAGGCCGCCGATCAGCAGCGGCATGGCGATGTTCTCGCGCGCGGTGAACTCGTCCAGCAGGTGGTGAAACTGGTAGACGAACCCCAGCGAGCGGTTGCGCAGGCGCGAGCGTTCGCGCTCGCCAAGGTTGGTGAGACTGCGGCCGTCGATCCACACCTCGCCCTCGCTGGCGGCATCGAGCCCGCCCAGCAGGTGCAGCAGCGTGCTCTTGCCGGCGCCGGACGCGCCCATGATGGCGACGCTCTCGCCGGCCGCCACGCGCAGGTCCACGCCCTTGAGCACGGTCAGCGCGCCGCCGGCGTCGGCGTAGGTCTTGCCGAGCTTGCGCGCTTCCAGCACGGCGGTCGAATCATTCATAACGCAGCGCCTCGGCGGGATCGGTGCGGGCGGCGCGCCAGGCCGGGTACAGCGTCGCCAGCAGCGACAGCACCAGCGCAAGGCCGGTGATGCGCGTCACGTCACCCGCCTGCAGGCGCGACGGCAGGCTCGAGATGTAATACACGTCCGACGGCCACAAGCTCACGTGCAGCGTGCGCTCCAGCCACGGCACCAGCGTGGCGACGTTCAGCGCCAGCGCCACGCCGCCGATGAGCCCCAGCAGCGTGCCGACCACGCCGATGACCGCGCCCTGCACCACGAACACGCCCATCACGCTGCCGGGCGTGGCGCCCATGGTGCGCAAAATGGCGATGTCGGCGCGCTTGTCGGCCACCATCATGACCAGCGTCGAGATGATGTTGAACGCCGCCACGCCGACGATCAGCGACAAGATGATGAACATCACCGTCTTTTCGGTGCGCACGGCGCGAAAGAAATTGACGTGCTGGCGCGTCCAGTCGCTGACCGCCAGGTACGGCAGGCGCTCGGCCAGCCGCGCCGCCACCGCCGGCGCCTGCAT
>NZ_JAQVGQ010000032.1:3398-17330 GCF_028696615.1 Immundisolibacter sp.
GAAATGAAATGGTTGCGGCGCTTGGCGCGCGTGTAGCGCAGGCCGATGAAGACCTCGTAGGGCTTGAACATGGTTCAGACGGACTCGTTGTCGGCGTAGGAACGCACTGATTCATTCAGCGCTTGCGGTCTGAGGCAGGGAGCCCCCGGCGAGCTTGAAAATCCCAGGGACGGAATTTTTAACAGGCCGTTGAAAAACGGCCTGCGCCCGCGAGGGAGGGATGCCTCGCAGGCAAATCAAATACGCAGGTATTTGATTGGTGGGAGCCGCGCCCGGACAGGTGCCGGGCGCGGCGAGTTGAAAAAGCGCAGGACCGCCCTTTTTCGACAGCCTGTCAAGCATTCGCATAGGCCCGGCCGGGATCGCGCACGAAGCCGCAGAGCGCCGGCAACCGGGCGGCGAGGCAGCGCTCGATCGGCACACAGCCGGTCGGCAGGTCGAGGAACAACGCCGGCGCCGCGCCGCCGGCCATGAGCTCGGCCAGCGCGGCCGCGTCGGCCGGCCGGCCGGCGGCATCGCACACCCGGTCGGCGAAGTAAGCCAGGCTCGCCTCGTCCACGCGCCCGGCGCCGAGCGCCGTCAGCAGCGTGAGCGCGCCCGCCTCGTCCAGATACGCCGCCCGCGCCGCGCCGGCCGGCTGATCGGTGTGGGCGATGAGCGCACCGTCGGCCGTGACGTGCAGCGCGTAGGGCGCGTAGTCGAGGCGCACATAGACGACCTGCGCGCCGTTTTGCACGCAGTAGCAACCGGCCGCGTCGCGAAAGTAATGGCGGTTCAGGTGCGCGCGCAGCGCCGGGTGCTCCACGGCCGCATCGCGGATCAGCCACACCCCGCGCGCGCTCAGGCGCAGCCAGCCGGCCAGCGGCTGCCCTGCCGACCAGACGGCCGGCGCGTCGGTCATCGCAGGCGCACCCGCTGGCCGTGCAGCGGCACGCTCGCCTGCCAACCCCGGCGTTCCTGCAGGCGCAGGCGCTGTGCATCGGCAGCGCCCTGCTCGCCGTGGGTGACGAACACCTGCCGCGGCGCCGGCAGATCGGCCAGCCAGCGCAGCACGCCCTGCCAGTCGGCGTGCGCGGACAGGCTGTCGATGCTCGCCACTTCGGCCCTGACCGGCAGATAGCGGCCGTGGACCTTGACCTCGCGCGCGCCCGCCAGCAGCGCCGCGCCGCGCGTGCCGCCGGCCTGGTAGCCGACCAGCAGGATGGTGTTGTGCGGATTCTCGGCGCGCGCCTTTAGGTGATGCAGCACCCGTCCGCCGGTCAGCATGCCGCTGGCGGAGATGATGATCATGGGGCTGCTACGCCCGTTCAGCGCGATCGACTCCTCGCGCTCGCGCACGTAGGTGGCGGTGGCGCACACGGCGCGCGCCTGGGCGGCGCTGAGGCGGTGCTCGCGCGAAAACCGGCACATGATCTCGCTGGCGTCGATGGCCATCGGGCTGTCCAGGAACACCGGCAGGTCCGGGATGCGCCCCTGCTGCTTGAGCAGGTGGATGTAGTACAGCAGCTCCTGCGTGCGGCCGACCGCAAAGGCCGGGATCAGCACCATGCCGCCGCGCGCAGCGGTGCGCGTGATCACGTCCTGCAACTCCTGCGCCGGGTCGGTCTGGCCGTGCAGGCGGTCGCCGTAAGTGGATTCGACGACCAGGTAATCCACCGGCGGCGGCGGCGCCGGATCGACCATGATCGGGTCGTCATAGCGGCCCAGATCACCGCTGAACAGCAGCCGCCGGCCGCCGGCCTCGATTTCCACGCTGGCCGCGCCAAGGATGTGCCCGGCCGGTTGAAAGCGCGCCCGCACGCCGTCGCAGGGCGTAAACCAGTCGTCGAAACCAGCCCGCTGCAGCGACGGCAACGCGTCGATGGCGTCCTGCTTGTCGTACAGCGGCAGCGCCGGGCGATGCTTGGAGAAGCCCTTGCGGTTGGCGTACTCGGCGTCCTGTTCCTGCAGATGCCCGCTGTCCGGCAACAGAATCTCGCACAGCGCCGCCGTGCCGGGCGTGCACCACACGCGCCCGCCGTAGCCGCGCTTGACCAGCAGCGGCAGGTAGCCGCTGTGGTCGATGTGGGCATGCGTGAGCAGCACCGCATCGAGCGTGTTCGGGCGGATCGGCAACGGCGCCCAGTTCTGCAGGCGCAGCTGCTTGTAGCCCTGGAACAGGCCGCAGTCGACCAGCAGCCGGCGGCCCTCGACTTCCAGCAAATACTTCGATCCGGTGACGGTGCCGGCGGCGCCCAGAAAGGTGAGGTTCATGATTACTCCCGGCCGGCGAGCAGATCGCGCACGTAGGCGGCGACGCCCTGCTCTGCCGGCGTGAAGGCGCCCGTGTAGCCGGCGCCGCGCAGGGCGGTCAGATCGGCCTGGGTGTAGCTCTGATAGCGCTCGGCAAGGCCGGGCGGGAAGTCGACGTACCGCAGCGCACCCGCGGCGACCAGCGCCGGCAGTTCCAGCGCCGGCTCGCCGGCCGCGGCGCGGCAAGTGTTGATGACCGCCTGCGCCACGCGGTTGAAGCTGGCCGCCTCGCCGCTGCCGAGGTTATAGACGCCGCTGGTCGGGTGATCGAGGAAATGCAGCACCACGCGCGCGATGTCCTGCACCGCCACGAAATCGCGCCGCTGCTCGCCATCCGCATAGCCGCCGCTGCCGCGAAACAGCTGCACGCGGCCCAGCTCGCGGTATTGCAAAAAAAACTGCCGCGCCACCGAAGCCATACGCCCCTTGTGCGCCTCGCCGGAGCCGTAGACGTTGAAGTAACGAAAGCCCGTCACCGGCGCCGCCAGATCATGCAATCGCCGGCGCAGATAGTCGTCGAACAGCAGCTTGGAGTAGCCGTAGACGTTGAGCGGGCGCTCGTTGGCCGGCTGCTCGGCGAACGTCTGGCTCGCCCCGTACACCGCCGCAGACGACGCATACAGCAGCGGCGCGCGCACCGCCTGGCAGTGCGCCAGCACCGCCTTCGAGTAGGCGTAGTTGTTGTCCATCATGTAGCGGCCGTCGAGCTCCATGGTGTCCGAGCAGGCACCCTGGTGCAGCACCGCCGTCAGCCGCGGCAGGTTGCCGGATTCGAGCCGCCGCAGGAACTCGCGCTTGTCCAGGTAGTCGGCAATCTGGCAGCCGACCAGGTTGCGGAACTTCGCCGAGTTCGTTTCGAGGTTGTCCACCACCAGGATGTCGGTCACGCCGCGCGCGTTCAGCGCCCGCACCAGGTTACTGCCGACGAAGCCGGCGCCGCCGGTCACCACGTACACGTTCAGACCTCCTTGAAAGCCTCGGCAAAATGCCCTTCAGGGCACCGTGCAGTGCGCTGCGGCTCGGTACCGGCCCGCGCTGCGCCGCGTAACTGCGGGCACACCGACGTCATTCCGCCCCTTCCCTGGCCAGTTCGGCCGCCACTTCCTGCACGCTCGCCGTCGCCGTGCCGAGTTTGCCGACCACGATGCCGGCGGCGAGGTTTGCCAGGTGCACCGCCGCCGCATCGTCCAGCCCGGCCGCGCCGGCCAGCGCCAGCGCCGCCACCACCGTATCGCCGGCGCCGGACACGTCGAACACCTCGCGCGCCCGCGCCGGGTCGTGCAACACCGGCGCATCGGCGCGGAACAGCGTCATGCCCTGCTCGCTGCGCGTGATGAGCAGGCGATCGACCTGCAACCGCCGCAGCCAGTCGGCCGCCTTGGCGCGCAGCTCGTCTTCGCCCTGCCACGGCCCGGCCACGGCGGCGAATTCGCCCCGGTTGGGGGTCAGCAGCGTGGCGCCGGCGTAGCGGTCGTAATCGTGGCCCTTGGGGTCGACGATCACCGGCCGGCCGGCCCGGCGCGCCCGCGCGATCAGCCCCGCCACCGCAGCCAGCGCGCCCTTGCCGTAATCCGACAGCACCACCACCTGCGCCCAGTCGAGGGCGTCGGCGAAGGCCGCGTCGAGCGCGGCCAACGCCGCCGCCACCGGGCGGGCCTCGAAATCGAGCCGGATCAACTGCTGGCTGCGCGCCAGCACGCGCAGCTTCAGCGTGGTCGCCAGCGCCGGGTCGCGCACCAGGCGCGCATCGATGGACGTTTCTGCCAGCAGCGCGGCGATGCGATCGGCCGCCTCGTCGGCGCCGACCACGGCCAGCAGCCGCGCCTGCCCGCCGAGCGCGACCACGTTGCGCGCCACGTTGGCCGCCCCGCCCAGGCGCTCCTCGCTGCCGCCCACCGCCACCACCGGCACCGGCGCCTCGGGCGAAATGCGCTCGACGGCGCCGAACCAGTAGCGGTCCAGCATGGCGTCACCCACCACCAGCACGCGCCGGCCGGCCAGGCGCGCCAGGTGCTCGGCCAGCAGCGCCCTCAGCACGGCGCCGGCGCGGGCAGGCTGGCCAGAATGCTCTGCAGGGCCGCCGCCGGATCGGCCGCGGCGGTGATCGGCCGGCCGATCACCAGATAGTCGGCGCCGGCGGCGAGTGCCGCCGCCGGTGCCAGCGTGCGCCGCTGGTCGCCCTGCGCATCGCCGGGGCCGCGGATGCCCGGCGTGACCAAGGTGAAGCCGCGCCCGAGCGCCGCGCGCAGCGGCGCGATTTCGAGCGGCGAGCAGACCACGCCGTCCAGGCCGGCATCCGCGCAGCAGCGCGCCAGGCGCAGCACCTGCGCGGCGGGGTCCGCCGCCACGCCGACCGCGGCGAGCTCGGCCTGGTCCATGCTGGTCAGCACCGTGACGCCCACCAGGATGGGTCGCCGCCGGGCCGACGCCACCGCCTCGGCCGCCGCCGCCAGCATGCGCGGCCCGCCGCCGGCGTGCACGTTGATCATCCACACGCCGAGCGCCGCCGCACTGCGGCAGGCACCGGCCACGGTGTTCGGGATGTCGTGGAACTTGAGGTCCAGAAACACCTCGAAACCGCGCCCCTGCAAGGCCTCGACGGCGGCCGGCCCGGCGGCCGTGAACAACTCGAGACCGATCTTCAGCCGGCACAGCGCCGGATCGAGCCGGTCGACCAAGGCCAGCGCCCCGGCCACATCCGGCCGGTCCACGGCGATCAGAATCGGCGGCTTGGCAGCGGACACGACAATCGGCCTCGACGGACAGAGAATCAGGAATGCGGTGATTGAACGTCGGTGGCGCGCGCCGTGAGCTCGGCCTCGAGCTCACGCTGGCGGGCCCGCAGGCGGCGCAGCTGGCGACTCGAGCGCCAACGCGCCGGTAGCGCCGCCAGCCAGCCCAGCAGCACGCCGCACGCCACCACCGCCAGCAGTAGATACGCCAGCGGCCACTCGGCGCTGCCGAGCAGGTAGTTCATGCGCACCGGCTGCGTGTTGACGCTGGCGAACAGCCCCGCCAGCACCGCCACCGCCAGCAACACCAGCAGTCGCACGCTACGCATCAGCCCCTCCATAAACGAAAACGGCGTGACCCGAGCCACGCCGTTCACGGGCTGCGCCGCCGCGACAGCCGGTCAAGCCCACGGCGGCGCCCGGTCGCACCGGCGGCACGCGGCCACCGGTGCGATCCGGTGCACTCAACGGCCGCGGTCGCCCAGCTGCTCCTTGAGCAGGTCGCCCAGGCTGGTGGTGCCGGTCACGTTGGAGGACCGGTAGTCCTCCACCGCGGCGGCCTCGTCCTTGAGCTCCTGTGCGCGCACCGACAGCTGAATGCTGCGCGACTTGCCGTCGATGGCGATGATCATCGCCTCGACCTCGTCGCCGACCTTCAGCACCTCGGTGGCATCCTTGACGCGTTCCTGCGCCACGTCGGCGGCCCGGATGGTGCCCTCGACGCCCGGCGCCAGCTCGACCACCGCCTGCCGCGGCTCCACCTGCACCACCTTGCCGGTGACGCGCGTGCCGCGCGGGTGCTCGGCCACGTAGTCCGACCAGGCGTCGCCTTCGACCTGCTTCATGCCGAGCGAGATGCGCTCGCGCTCGGGGTCGACCAGCAGCACCACGGCGTTGACCAGGTCACCCTTCTTGAGGTCGCGAATGGCCTCCTCACCGGGCTTGTCCCAGGAAATGTCGGTCAGGTGCACCAGACCGTCGATGCCACCCTCGAGCTCCACGAACACGCCGAAGTCGGTGATCGACTTGATGCGCCCGCTGACCTTGTCGCCCTTGCGGTGCAGGGCGGCGAACTCTTCCCAGGGGTTCATGCGGCATTGCTTCATGCCGAGCGAGATGCGTCGGCGCTCGCTGTCCACGTCGAGGATCATCACCTCGACCTGGTCGCCCGGCTGCACCACCTTCGAGGGCTGCACGTTGCGGTTGGTCCAGTCCATCTCGGACATGTGTACCAGACCCTCGACGCCGTCCTCGATCTCCACGAAGCAGCCGTAGTCGGTCACGTTGGTGACGGTGCCGAACAGGCGCGTGCCGACCGGGTAGCGGCGGGCGATGTTGACCCACGGGTCTTCCTGCAGCTGCTTGAGGCCCAGCGACACGCGCACGCGCTCGCGGTCGAACTTGAGAATCTTGACGTCCAGCTCGTCGCCGACCTTGACCACTTCGCTCGGGTGGCGCACGCGCTTCCAGGCCATGTCGGTCACGTGCAGCAGGCCATCGATGCCGCCCAGGTCCACGAACGCACCGTAATCGGTGAGGTTCTTGACCACGCCGTGCTTGATCTGGCCCTCTTCCAGGCTCTCGATCAGCGCCCGCCGTTCCTCGACATAGCTGTCCTCCAGCACGGCACGGCGCGACACCACCACGTTATTGCGCTTGCGGTCGAGCTTGATGACCTTGAACTGGATCTCGCGACCTTCCAGGTGCGTGACGTCGCGCACCGGGCGGATGTCGACCAGCGAGCCCGGCAGGAACGCCCGCACGTCGCCGACCATGACCGTGAAGCCGCCCTTGACCTTGTCGGTGATGATGCCGGTGATCGGCTCGCCCTTCTCGAACGCGTCTTCGAGCACCGCCCACTGCTTGTTAAGGCGCGCTTCTTCGCGCGACAGCTGGGTCTCGCCGTAACCGTCCTCGATGGCTTTCAGCGCCACCTCCACGGTGTCGCCGATGGCGCACTCGAGCTCACCGCGCTCGTTGCGGAACTCCTGGATGGGGATCAAAGCCTCGGACTTGAGCCCGGCGTTGACGGTGACGAAGTTGTCGTCCATGTCGACGACGGTGGCTTTGATGATGGCGCCCGGCTGCAGCTTTTTGCGCGACAGGCTTTCTTCCAGAAGTTCGGCAAACGATTCGGACATAAGGTTGTAACTGACAGGCTAGGCGGGTTCCGCGATCCGCGTCGATTCAAAAACTGCGCCGTCTTCGGGGGCCTTGGCCGCGAAACGGAAAACGCCGGCGCCCTGCCCCTCACGGGGCCGGGTGGTCGCCGACCGTCAGACCGCGCTCCTCAACATGCCCCATGATGCGGGCACATACTTGCTCCACCGTGAGCTCGCTGCTGTCGATGACGACGGCATCGTCCGCCGGGCGGAGCGGCGCGGCGGCACGCGAGGCATCCTGCGCGTCACGCCGCTGCAAATCATCCAAAATGGCGTCAAGACTAGCATCGACCCCGGCGGCGCTCAACTGCAGCCAACGCCGGCGGGCGCGCTGTTCGACGCTGGCGGTGAGGAATATCTTCAGCGCCGCGTCCGGGAACACCACCGTACCCATGTCGCGGCCCTCGGCCACCAGCCCCGGCGGGCGGGCAAACGCCCGCTGCAGCGGCAACAGCGCGGCGCGCACGCCAGCATGTACGGCCAGGCGGGAAGCGGCGCGCGCGCAGGCCTCCTCGCGAATGGCGGCCGTGACGTCGGCGCCGTCCAGCAGCACCTGCAGCGTGTCGGCGTGCAGGCGAAATTCGATCTTGAGGTGCGCCACCGCCTGCGCCAGCGCCGCGCCGTCGTCCAGATCGATGCCGTCGCGGGCGGCGGCCAGGGCAAGCAGCCGGTACAGGGCGCCGCTGTCCAGGTAATGCCAGCGCAGCGTGCGCGCCAGCCACAGGCTGACCGTGCCCTTGCCGGCGCCGCCCGGGCCGTCGATGGTGATGACGGGCACCGCGCTCATGATGCGCTGATGCCCAGCCCCAGGCCGCGCATGAGTTCGACGTAGCCCGGGAACGAGGTGCCGACGTTGGCGCAATCCCGAATCCGCACCGGCGCTGTGGCGCGCAGCGCGGCCAGACTGAAGGCCATGGCGATGCGGTGATCGCCGTGGCTGTCGACCACCCCGCCGCGAAAACGCCCGCCCTCGATGCGCAGACCGTCCGGCAGCGCCTCGACGGCGATGCCGAGCGCGGCAAGGCCCGCGGCGATGGCGGCGATGCGGTCGCTCTCCTTCACGCGCAATTCCTCGGCGCCGGTGATGAGCGTCTCGCCGTTGGCGCAGGCGGCCGCCACGGCGATGGCCGGGAATTCGTCGATGGCGAGCGGCACCAGTTCGGGTGGCACCGCGATGCCGCGCAGCGCCGACGCCCGCACGCGCAGGTCCGCCACCGGCTCGGCGCCGGCCTGCCGCGGATTGAGCAGTTCGATGTCGGCGCCCATGGCGCGCAGGATGTCGAGAATGCCGGTGCGCGTCGGGTTGACGCCGACGTTCTCGATCAGCAGCTCGCCCTCGCCGGCGATCAGCGCCGCCACCAGCGCAAAGGCGGCCGACGAGATGTCGCCCGGAATGGCGAACGAGGCAGCCTTCAGCGGCATGGCGCCACCCTCGATGCACACCCGCGCGCCGTCGCGCCGCACCGGTCGACCGAACGCAGTCAGCATGCGCTCGGTGTGATCGCGCGTCGGCGCGGGCTCGGTGACGCAGGTGCGGCCCTGCGCGTACAGGCCGGCCAGCAGCAGGCACGATTTGACCTGCGCGCTGGCCATCGGCAGCACGTAGTCGATGCCGTGCAGGGACTCGACCGGACGCAGCACAAGCGGCGGGGTGTCGCCCTCGGCGGCGCTGATGTCGGCGCCCATCTGCCGCAGCGGCGCGATCACCCGGCGCATCGGCCGGCGCGTCAGCGACTCGTCGCCGATCAGCGTGACGCCGAACCGCTGCCCGGCCATGAGCCCCGCCAGCAGGCGCATGCCGGTGCCGGAGTTACCCATGTCGAGCGGCCCCGCCGGCGGCGTGAGGCCGTACAGACCGACGCCGCGCACCGTGAGCACGCCCGCCTGTGGCCCGTCGATGGCGACACCCATGGCGCGGAACGCCGCCGCCGTCGCCAGGGTATCGGCGCCGGCCAGAAACCCCTCGAAGCGGCTGTCGCCATCGGCCAGCGCCGCCAGCATCACCGCCCGGTGCGAGATCGATTTGTCGCCCGGCACACGGCAGACACCGGCGATGCGCCCGCCGGGTGCAATCTCGAAATCCAACGCTATCTCCTCACGGTGGCAGGCGCCGCTGCGCCGCCTGGGCGGACGCGAACAGCGCCTCAAGATAGGCCGCGTCGCCGGCGTCGACCGCCGCCGTCAATTCGCCCAAACGCTCCAGGTAGCGGTGCAGGGCCAGACTGAGCTGCGCGCGGTTGGCGAGCGCCACGTCGCGCCATAGCAGCGGATCGCTGCCGGCCAGGCGGGTCATGCTGCGAAAACCGCTACCGATGAGGGCGTCGAGCCGCCCGTCGTCGGCCTCGGCGAACTGCCCCATCAGCGTGTAGGCCAGCATCTGCGGCAGGTGACTGGTGAGCGCGAGCGCCGCGTCGTGCTGATCGGGCGTGAGCTGCAGCACGCGCGCGCCGACCTGCTGCCACAGCGCCGCCACGCGCGCGGTGGCGGCGGGATCGGTGTCGGCGGTCGGCGTCAACACCACCGTGCGACCGGCGAACAGGCCCTCGACGCTGGCGGAAAAGCCGCTGTGTTCGGTGCCGGCGATGGGGTGCCCCGGCACGAACCGCGCCGGCAACCGCCCGCCGCAGGCATCGGCAACGTCGCGCACCACCGAGCCCTTGGTGCTGCCGACGTCCGTGACCACCGCGGTTGCCGGCAGCAACGGGCGGATGCGCGCATACAGCTCGCGCAGCGAACCGACCGGCACTCCGAGCACCACCACCTCGGCGGCGGCGAGTGCCGCAGCCCAGTCGTCCGCCACCGCGTCGACGATGCCGAGCTCGACCGCCGGCGCCAGCTTGGCCGCATCGCGCCCACAGGCGGTGACGCGGTGCCCGAGGCGGCGCAGGTCACGCGCCAGCGAGCCGCCGATCAGGCCAAGGCCGATGACGACGATGTTCGCCATCAGGCGGCGAGCGCGTTCGGCAGCGCGGCCAGCAGGCGCTGCATCTGCTGCGGCGTGCCGATGGTGATACGCAAATGCCGCGGCATGCCGTAGGGCGCCAGCGGGCGCACGATGATGCCCTCGCGCAACAGCGCCTCGTACACCGGCCCGGCCGGGCGGCCGACGTCGACCGCGATGAAGTTGCCGACCGACGGGATGAAATCGAGCCCGAGCCGCCGGCAGGCGTCGGCGAGCTGCGTGAGGCCCTGCGCGTTGAGCTCGCGCGAGCGCGCCACGTGCTCCTCGTCGGCCAACGCCGCCACACCCGCGGCCAGCGCCAGGTTGTTGACCGAAAACGGCTCGCGCAGGCGGTTCAGCAGATCGGCCATCTCGACGCTCGCCACCCCGTAGCCCAACCGCAGGCCGGCGAGTCCATAGATCTTCGAGAACGTGCGCGAGACGATGAGGTTCGGAAAGCGCGAAAGCCAGGCAAGACCGTTCGGGTAGTCGGGCTCGCTCACGTACTCGCAGTACGCCTCATCCAGCACCACCACCACGTGTTCGGGCAGTGATTCCAGAAACGCCAGCAGCTCGGCGGCGCGGTGCCAGGTGCCGGTCGGGTTGTTGGGGTTGGCGAGGAAGACCAGCCGCGTGCGCTCGCCGACCGCCGCGCGCATGGCCGGCAGATCGGCGCCCCAGTCCCGCGCCGGCACCGTCACCACCCGCCCGCCGGCGCTGACCGCCTCGGTGGTGAAGATGGCGAACGCATACTGCGCCACCACCACCTCGTCACCGGGATTCAGAAACGCCCGCGCCACCAGTTGCAGGATCTCGTTCGAACCGTTGCCGAGCACGAGCTGATCGGCGCCGACGCGAAGCGCCGCCGACAGCGCCTGCTTGAGCGCGAAGCCGTGGCTGTCCGGGTACAACTCCACCTCGGCCAGCGCCTCACGCGCCGCGGCCAGGCCGAGCGGGCTGGGGCCGAGCGGGTTTTCGTTCGACGCCAGCTTGATGGCGCCGCTGATGCCGTACTCGCGCTCGAGTTCCGACAGCGGCTTGCCGGGCTGGTAGGGCTGCAGCGCCCGCACGCCGGGCGTGGCCAGATCACGAACCGAAAAACTCATGCGGCATCTCCGGTGGCGCGCGGGTAGGCGCCCAGCACCTTGCACAACGTGGCCACTTCGCGCAGCTCGGCGAGCGCCTGCTGCACCGGCGCGTCCTGCGCGTGGCCTTCGATGTCGACGAAAAACACGTACTGCCAGCGCCCGGTGCGGGCCGGGCGCGATTCGATGCGCGTCATGGAAATGCCGTGCCGGCGCAGCGGCTCGAGCAGGGCGGCGAGCGCGCCCGGCCGGTTGCCGGTGGACAGCAGCAGCGAGGTCTTGTCGCGCCCGGACGGGCTCGTGTCCTGCTTGCCGATGACCAGAAAGCGCGTGGTGTTGCCGGGTTCATCCTCGATGTTGGCGGCCAGGCGCGGCAGCTCGTACAGCCGCCCGGCCGACTCGCCGGCAATCGCCGCCGCACCGGCCTCGGCGGCCGCGCGACGCGCCGCCTCGGCATTGCTGCTGACCGCCTCGGTGCGCACGCCCGGCAGGTGCGCGGCCAGCCAGCGCCGGCACTGCGCCAGCGACTGGGCGTGCGAGTAGACGACGCTGATCGCACCCAGGCCCGCCTCGCGGCTGAGCAGCTGCTGATGCACCGGAAGTTCCACCTCGCCGCACACCTTCAGCGGCGAGCTGAGGAACATATCCAGCGTGTGCGTGACCGCGCCTTCGGTGGAGTTTTCGATCGGCACCACGCCGTAGTCGGCGGCGCCGGCGTCCACCTCGCGGAACACCTGCTCGATGGTGGCCTGCGGCAGGCTGGTGACCGACTGGCCGAAATGCTTGTGCGTGGCGTCCTGCGAAAACGTGCCGGGCGGCCCGAGGTACGCCACCGTCAGCGGCCGCTCGAGCGCCAGACACGCCGACATGATCTCGCGAAAAATGTGCGTCACCGCGTCGGCCGGCAGCGGACCTGGGTTGTCGGCCACCACCCGCCGCAGCACCTGCGCCTCGCGCTCGGGCCGGTAGAAGGTTGTCTCGCCGACCGCCTGCTTGACCTCGGCCACCTGCTGCGCGCAGCGCGCCCGCTCGGCCAGCAGGCGCAGCAGCTCGCCGTCGATGGCGTCGATGCGGCGCCGGATGTCGCCAAGGCGCTCGTCGAGTGTCATGCCTCCCCCGCCGCTGGCGCTGCCGATCAGGGGCAGCGCACCGCCAGCACGCCGGCGATGGAGCGAATCTTCGCCAGCACCTCGGCCGGCACCGGCCGGTCCACGTCGACCAGCGTGTAGGCGAGCTCGCCGCGCGATTTGTTGATCATGTCGATGATGTTCAGGCCCGCGCTGGCCAGCGCGGTGGTGATCTGACCCACCATGTTCGGCACGTTGGCGTTGGCGACGGCGAGCCGCACCCCGCCCTCGGCGCGCGGCATCACCACGGCGGGGAAATTGACCGCGTTGGTGATGTTGCCGTTCTCGAGGTAGTCGCGCACCTGATCGGCCACCATCACGGCGCAGTTCTCCTCCGCCTCGACGGTGGAGGCGCCCAGGTGCGGCAGGGCGATGACGCGCGGGTGCTTGAGCAGGCTGGGCTTGGGGAAATCGCTCACGTAGTAATGCACGTGGCCGGTCTGCAGCGCCGCGGCCACGGCCTCGGTGTCGACGATGCCGGCGCGGGCGAAGTTCAGCACCGTGAGTCCCGGTCGGGCCAGGCGCAGCGTGTCGGCATTGACCAGCCCGCGGGTGTGATCGTTCAGCGGCACGTGGAAGGTGATGAAGTCGGCGCGGGTGAAGACCGCCTCGACGCTGGTGGCGCGCTCGACCTGCGCCGACAGCTGCCAGGCGCCCTCCACGGTGATGCCGGGGTCGTAACCCACCACCTTCATGCCCAGCGCCAGCGCGGCGTTGGCCACCTGACGACCGATGGCGCCCAG
Source organism: Immundisolibacter sp. (assembly GCF_028696615.1). Lineage (GTDB taxonomy): Bacteria > Pseudomonadota > Gammaproteobacteria > Immundisolibacterales > Immundisolibacteraceae > Immundisolibacter. Next base: position 16,481 of record NZ_JAQVGQ010000032.1, read on the forward strand.
CCCCACCACGCCCAGCGTGCGCCCGGGCAGCTCGAAACCGGCGAACTGCTTCTTGCCGGCCTCGACCGCGTGCTCGATGGTCTCGGCGTCGCCCTCGAGCGAGCGCGTGTACTCCCAGGCCTGGCAGATGTTGCGCGCCGCCAGCAGCAGGCCGGCGATCACCAGCTCTTTGACCGCGTTGGCGTTGGCGCCCGGCGTGTTGAACACCGGAATGCCGCGGTGCGACAGCTCGGCCACCGGGATGTTGTTGACGCCGGCGCCAGCGCGGCCAACCGCCAGCACCGAGGCCGGAATCGGCATGTGGTGCAGGTCGGCCGAGCGCAGCAGGATGGCGTCCGGGTCGGCCAGGTCCTTGCCGGTCTGGTAACGGTCGGCCGGCAGGCGGGCGAGGCCGGCCTTGGAGATGTTGTTCAGGGTCAGGATGCGATACATGGCGGTGCCTCTGGAGGTCCGGGTCAGCCGTAACGACGCTCGAAGTCGACCATGAAGTCGACCAGCGCCTTGACGCCGGCCAGCGGCATGGCGTTGTAGATGCTGGCGCGCATGCCGCCGACGCTGCGGTGGCCCTTGAGCTGCACCAGACCGGCCTTTTTGGCCTCGGCCAGGAAGGTGGCGTCCAGGTCCGGGTTGGCCAGCGTGAACGGCACGTTCATGCGCGAGCGGCTGGCCGGCTCGGTCGGGCAGTGGTAGAAACTGCTGCGATCGAGCAAGCCGTACAGCAGCTCGGCCTTCTCGATGTTGGCCTTCTCGACCGCCCGCATGCCGCCCAGCGCCAACAGGTGCTTGAACACCAGCCCCGCCCCGTAGATGGCGAATGTGGGCGGCGTGTTGTAGGCGGAATCGTTCCCGG
>NZ_JAQVGQ010000033.1 GCF_028696615.1 Immundisolibacter sp.
AAACCCGCAGTCGGCCAGGAACTCGATCTCGTCCTTCAGCACCGCGGACGTCGCCAGGTGCGAGCGGCGCGTCGCGACCGAGCGCATGAAGATGCGCTCATCAGCCAGCGCGTTCAGGCGGATGCGGTCGCCGAGCAGGGCCCCGCCGGTGCGCCGGCGGGTGGGATCTACCGCCAGCATGGCGATGCGCAGGTCCGGGAAGTGCCGCAGAAAGCGCAGCAGCAGCTCGTCGGTGAGGCTCGATTTGCCGGCACCACCAGGCCCGGTGATGCCAACCACCGGCGGGCGCTTGGCGGCGGCCTTCGGCCACACGGCGGCAAAGCGCGTGCGGGCCGGCTCCTCGCCCGCGTGGTTCTCGATGGCGGTCAGGCACCGCGCGATCGCCAGGTGATCGGCCGCATCCGCCGGGCGCGTCGGCAGCGTGGCCACGCGGTGCCGCTCGGTGCGCGCGAGCATGTCGGCGATCATGCCCTCCAGACCCAGCCGGCGGCCATCCTCCGGGCTGTAGATGCGCTCGACGCCGTAACTTTCGAGTTCCCGAATCTCGGCCGGCACGATCACGCCCCCGCCGCCGCCGAACACGCGCACGTGCGCGGCGCCGGCCTGGCGCAGCAGGTCCACCATGTACTTGAAATACTCGACGTGCCCGCCCTGGTAGGACGACACGGCGATGCCGTCGGCGTCCTCCTGCAGGGCGGCGCGGACGATTTCCTGCACGCCGCGGTTGTGACCCAGGTGAATCACCTCGGCGCCCTGCTCCTGCATCAGCCGGCGCATGATGTTGATGGCCGCATCGTGACCGTCGAACAGCGCGGCGGCGGTGACGAAGCGCAACGGGCGGGCGGCCGGTGCCGCGACGAGGTCGGCTGAGCGCTGGGGTTGCATCGGAACTCCTCCGAAAGCGGCGCGCCGCTCATCGGCAGGCGCTGGCGTGTCGAATGGCCGATTTTAGCCGCGACCCTGGGCGACGCCGCCGTCCGGCCTCAGGCACCCCGATAGCGGTAATACGCCGCGCAGGCACCTTCGGACGACACCATCGGCGCGCCGAGCGGCCGCTGCGGCGTGCATTCGCGCCCGAAAGCCGGGCACTCGGCGGGCTTCAGCCGCCCCTGCAGCACCTCGCCCGCCCGGCAGGCCGCCGGCTCGGCCGCCGTTCGGTCGGCCAGACCGAAACGCGCCGCGGCGTCGAAGGCGGCGTACGCCGGGCGCAGTCCGAGGCCTGCATCCGGCACGGCGCCGAGCCCGCGCCAGCGGCGCGTGACCGGCTCGAACACCTCGTCGAGCAGCGCGCGGGCGGTCGGGTTGCCCTCGGCGCGCGCGGCGCGCGCATAGGCGTTTTCGAGCCGCGCCTGGCCGGCCTCGAGCTGGCGCACACAGGCCAGCACGCCGCACAGGATGTCGACCGGCTCGAAGCCGGTGACGACGATTGGCACCCCAAAGCGCTCGCTGAGCGGCGCGTACTCGCCCTGCCCCATCACCGTGCACACGTGCCCGGCGGCGAGAAAACCCTGCACGCGGCAATCGGGCGCCTCGAGGATGGCGGCGATCGCCGGCGGCACGCGCACCTGCGCCACCAGCAGGCTGAAATTGCCGACACCGAGCGCGGCCGCCTGACGCACCGCGGCGGCGGCGGCGGGCGCGGTGGTCTCGAAGCCCACGGCGAAGAACACCACCTGGCGAGCGGGCTCGCGGCGGGCCAGTTCGAGCGCGTCGAGCGGCGAGTACACGGCGCGTACCTCGCCGCCCGCGGCACGCGCGGCGAGCAAATCGCCCGCGCTGCCCGGCACGCGCAGCATGTCGCCGAACGAGCACAGGATCACGTCTGGCCGGCCGGCCAGCGCGATCGCCTGGTCGATCAGCTCGAGCGGCGTCACGCACACCGGACAGCCCGGCCCGTGCAGCAGGCGGACGCCCTGCGGCAGCAGGCGGTCGAGCCCGGCGCGCAGGATGGCATGCGTCTGTCCGCCGCAGATTTCCATCAGCGTCCACGGCCGCGTCACCGTGCGGGCGATGCTGTCCAGCAAGCGCTGGACGATCGCCGGATCGCGGTACTCGGCGCTCACGGCGCTGCCTCATCGAGGCGCGCCAGCGCGGCGCGCGTCGCCGCCGCCGCTGCGGCATCGATCACGGCAATGGCGAGGCCCGCGTGCACCAGCACCCAGTCACCGACGCCGGCCTCGGGCACGCACACCAGCGACACCTCGCGCTGCACGCCGCCGAACTCGACCCGCCCGCGGGCGAACAGGCCGCCGGCGTCGTACACCTCGAGCAGCACGCCCGGCACGGCAAGACACATGTTCAACCCTCCTCGTGGTTGTGTCGCCAACGCGCGACTGCCGCCTGCCCCACCGCGAGCGCGCCATCACCCGGCGGCAGGCGCTGCGGCCAGAAGGCCGCGATGCCCGCATCCCGGAGCGCCCGGCAGGTGAGCGCGAGCAGGTGGCGGTTCTGAAAACAGCCGCCCGCCAACGCCACGCGCGCGGCCGACAGGCGCCGCGCCACCCCCGCCACCAGCACGGCGAGCGTGGCATGAAAACGCCCGGCGCTGACCGCCACCGGCACCCCGGCGGCGCGCTCGGCGAGCAGCGCCTCGAGCATCGGCAGCCAGTCGGCGAGCAGACCCGAGGCCATTTCCAGCAGCGGCAGAGGATAGGGCGGCTGTGCGGGTGCCGTCTCGGCCGCCGTCTGCAGCGCCGCGGCAGCCTGGCCCTCGTAGCTCATCACCTGCGACAGGCCGAGCAGCGCCGCGACGGCGTCGAACAGGCGCCCGACGCTGCTGGTGGGCGGCGCGTTCACACCACGCCCGAGCGCCTGCAGCAAAAGCCCCTGCTCGGCGGGCGCAAAAGCGAGCGTGACGCCGCCGAGATCGCGGCCGAAGGCCGCATACAGCAGTCCCAGCGCCGCCCGCCGCGGCTCGCGCGCCGCCCGCGCGCCGCCCGGCAGCGGAAATGGCCTCAGTGTCGCCACCCGCCGCAGGTGCGCGCGATCGCCCCACAGAAACTCGCCGCCCCACAGCGTGCCATCGTCGCCGAGCCCGGCACCATCAAAGGCAACGCCGAGCAGCTCGCCGCGCACGCCGTGTTCGGCCAGCACCGCCGCCACGTGCGCGTGGTGGTGCTGCACGGCGATCACCGGGCGCGGATCGGCGGCAGCCCGGCGGCTCGAGGCGTAATCGGGATGGGCGTCGCAGGCCAGCCGGCGCGGCACGACACCGGCCAGCGCCGGCAGCACCGCCGATGCGGCGTCGAAACGCACCAGCGCCGGCAGGGTGTCGAGATCGCCAAGATACGGCCCGGCGACGATGCGCCCTGCCCCGCCCACGGCGAGCGCGCTTTTGAGCTCGCCGCCGAGCGCGAGCACCGCGCCGTCGCCGTCGTCCGGCAGCGTGAGCGGCGCCAGCCCTCGCGCCAGGCGCAACACCTGCGCCCGGCCGGCGGCGATCTGCAGCACCGAATCATCCACGGGATTGACGATGTCCCGGTCGTGCAGCAGAAAACCGTCGGCGATGCCGGCCAGGCGCTCGAGCGCCTCGGCATTGTCCGCACACAGCGGCTCGCCCGAGGCATTGCCGGAGGTCGCCACCACCGGAAAGCCGAGCCGTGTCAGCAGCAGCACATGCAGCGGCGTGCTCGCCAGCATGACGCCAAGGCGCCGGCTGCCCGGCGCGAGCGTCGCCGGCAGCGCATCGCTCAGGGTTTGTGAAGACATGCGCGTCCTTTCTTGCATCTCTTGCATCGCACGTCCGGTACTCGCCCGCACGTGCTCACGCGAATCGAGCAGCACGATGGGCGCGGCCGGCGACTCGAGCAGCGCCCGTTCGGCCGCGCTCACCCGGCACACCGCGCCGACCGCCTTCAGACCCGGAAACATCACCGCCAGCGGCTTGTGTGGCCGGCGCTTGCGTTCGCGAAGACGCGCGATGGCGGCCGCATCGCGGGCGTCGGTGAGCAGCTGAAAACCGCCCGCGCCCTTGAGCGCGACGATACCGCCGGCTTGCAGCAACGCCACCGCCGCGGCGAGCGCCGCCTCGCCTGCGGCACCCGGCCCGCCACCGGCGTCGCAGAACTCGAGCTGCGGCCCGCAGGCCGGGCAGGCGTTGGCCTCATGCCGAAAGCGCCGGCTGGCGGGGTCGTGATACTCGGCCGCGCAGGCCGGGCAGAGCGTGAACGGCGCCATGGCGGTGCGCTCACGGTCGTACGGCGGGGCGGTGATGAGGCTGTAGCGCGGCCCGCACTGGCTGCAACTAATGAAGGGATAGCCAAAACGCCGGTCGGCCGGATCAGCGAGCTCGGCCAGGCAGGCCGCGCACGGCGCCAGGTCCGGCAGCGGCAGCGCGCCCCCCGGCCCCGCCGTACTGTCCACCACCCGAAAATCACACGCGCCGCTCGGCGCCAGCACTTCGAGCACCACGCGCTCGACGCGCGCCGGCGGCGGGATGGCCGCCAGACCCTCGCGCAGCGCCGCCAGCGCCGCGGCATCGCCCTCGACGTCGATCTCGACGCCCGCGCCGGTGTTGCGCACGCTGCCGGCAAGGCCGAGCCGCGTGGCCAGCCGATACACCGCCGGCCGAAAGCCGACGCCCTGCACGGCCCCGGTGATCGTCAAACGCCAACGCTGTGTGCCGTCAGACACGGCTTCAGTCGGCCACCTCGATGCGGCGCAGCAGGATGTCCTGCGCCTGCGGGTGGTCGAGATCGTCCGAGACCTCGACCTCGAGCCGCGCCCCTTCGGCCACACTGCCGCGGCTGCCGGCCTCGAAATGCTCGCGAAAGTGCTCGGCCGAGATGTGGGCGAGCGCGCCGATCCACACCGCCACGCCCACCACGCGGGCGGCGTTTTGCTCGCGCGCCACGGCGTCGATCTTGGAGAGCAGGTTGGCGATCAGGGAGTGCTCGTGCATAACCGGTGTCCGTCGGGGGCTGGGGAATTCGCGGCTGAAGCCGCTCCTACAGGTCGCTCTTATAGGCCGCGATCATCGATCGGTGCCGAGCCGGGACGCCAACTCCTCGACCAGCGCCGCCGCGGCCGCCGCCACCGGCGCGCTCAGACCCTCACCGATGCCAAAGTCCGCGCCCTCGATGCCGTACACGGCCAGCCGCGCCGGCAACTGTCCGAGCGCGCGGGCGAGCTCGATGGCCTCGGCGATGCCGAGCAGGTGCGTCGAGCAGCGCAGTAGTGTCGGCGGCAGCGCGGCGGCGGCGGCATCGAAGCGGTGCAGCGTGCCGGGCGGTGCGCCCGACTGCACGGCGTCGATCAGGATCGCCGCCTCGACACCGGCGAGCGCGTCCAGCAGCGCAAAGCCATCGTCGCCCAGCACGCGCACGTCGGCGGCATCACCCAGGCGCGCGGCGAGCCGCCGCGCGACCCACACGCCGACGCCATCGTCGCGCCGCGCCGCGTTGCCGATGCCGAGCACGCGCCGCCGCACCGTTCAGCGCCGCTCGACGGTGAGCTGCAAAAAGTGCGTCGAGCACGAGATACAGGGGTCGTAATTGCGGATGGCGGTCTCGCACACGGCGCGCAGCGCCTGGTCCGGCTGATCCAGACGCGGCTCGACGTAATGGCGCAGATCCGCCTCGATCACCGCCTGGTTGACCGAGGTCGGCGCCACGATCTTGGCGTCGGTGATGAGGCCCGCCTGGTCCACCCGGTAGCGGTGGTAGAGCACGCCACGCGGCGCCTCGGTGGCGCCATAGCCCACCCCGGCACGCGGCTCGACGGCCACGGCCGGCGTGTCGCCGGGCGCATAGCTGTCGATCAGGCGCAGCGCCTCCTCGAGCGCCAGCACCACCTCCACGCCGCGCACCAGGATGCTGCGAAACGGGTTGCGCACCGCCGGCCCCAAGCCCGCCGCCTGCGCCGCCGCCCGCGCCCGCGGCGTGAGGCGGTCGTGATTCAGCGCGTAGCGCGCCAGCGGTCCCAGGTGCACCACGCCGCCATCGGCGGTGCGGCTGTGCAGCGAGGTGGAGTGCCGGACGTGGTGTTCGGTGAGGTAATCGTCGTACTGCGCCACCGGCAGGTCGACGCCGCTGCTCGACACCAGGCGCCCGCGGCCCATCGGGTATTCGCTGTCGTGCCGCAGGGCGACGAAGGTGTAGTCGCGCTCGAAATCCGGGAAGTCGAGCGCTGCCAGCGGGACCAGCGCCTTTTCCATTGCCTCCAGCGCAAAGGCGAGCTCGTCGCGCAGCGGTGCCAGTTCCGCCCGCGTCGGCAGGCGATAGAAGCCGCCGATGCGCACGTTGATGGGATGAATCTCGCGCCCACCGAGCAGCGCCACGATGCGGTTGCCGGCCTTTTTGATGGCAAGCGCCGTGCGCACCAGGTCACCGTGGTCCCGGGCCAGGCTCACCGCGTCCGGGTAGCCCAGGAAATCCGGCAGGTGCAGCATGAACATGTGCAGCACGTGGCTTTCGATCCACTCGCCGCAGTACAGCAGCCGGCGCAGGTCGGCGATCGGCGCCGGCACGCCGACGCCGCACAGGTCCTCGACGGCGGCGCAGGCGCTCATCAGGTACGCCACCGGACAGATGCCGCAGATGCGGGCGGTGATGTCCGGCGCCTCGCGGCAGTCGCGCCCGCGCAGCAGGGCTTCGAAGTAGCGCGGCGGCTCGAAGATGCGCAGCTCGGCCGCCACGAGGCGGTCGCCCTCGATGGAAAGGTGCAGCGCGCCCTCGCCCTCGACGCGGGCGAGGTAATTGACGTCGATGGTGCGCGTGCCGTGGCTCATGGCTTCGACTCGTGGCGGGCGGCCTCGGCGGCGAAGGCCGGCGCGGCGGCGTTGAAGGTGCGGTAAAGCCGCGCCAGGGTTTCAGCCGGCAGACCGAGTTCCTGCAAGCGGCCACTGAGCGCCGGCGGATTGGGCGTCTCTTTCGGCCCGAAGCAGCCGTAGCAGCCACGGTGGTAGGCGGGACAAATGGCGCCGCAGCCGGCCTGCGTGACCGGCCCCAGGCACGGCGTGCCGTGCGCCACCAGCACGCAGGCGCTGCCGCGCGCCTTGCACTCCTCGCACACGCTGTGGGTGGCCACGTTCGGCCGCCGGCCGGCCAGCAGCGCCGCGATCAGCTCCAGCAGTTGCTGCTTGTTGACCGGGCAGCCGCGCAGCTCGTAGTCCACCTTCACGTGCGCGGCGATCGGCGTCGAGGTCGCCAGGCTGTCGATCCACTCCGGGCGCGCGTAGACGATGCGCTTCCACTCCTCCACGTCGCGCAGGTTGCGCAGCGCCTGGATGCCGCCCGCCGTGGCGCAGGCGCCGATGGTGATCAGCAGGCGCGACTGGGCGCGCACCTCGGCAATCCGCTCGCGGTCGTGCGCGCTGGTGATGGAGCCCTCCACCAGCGAGATGTCGTACGGCCCCGGCTCCATGCGGCTGGACGCCTCCGGGAACAGGGCGATGTCGACCGCGTCGGCCACCGCCAGCAGCTCGTCCTCGCAGTCGAGCAGACTGAGCTGACAGCCGTCGCAGGAGGCGAACTTCCACACCGCGATGCGGGGCTTGGCCATGTCACAGCTCCGGCACGTCGATCAGGGCTTGCAGGCGCGGCCAGGCCAGCACCGGCCCGTCGCGGCAGACGAAATGCGGCCCCAGCTGGCAATGCCCGCAATAGCCGACGGCGCATTTCATGTTGCGTTCGAGCGACAGATGAATCGATCCCTCCGGCACGCCGCGTTTGAGCAGCGCCTCGGCGGTGAAACGCATCATGATCTCGGGGCCGCACACCAGCGCCGTAGCGCGCTCGGGATCGAAACCCGCCCGCGCCACCAGGCGCGTCACCACGCCCACCTCGCCGCCCCAGCCGGCGCTGGCGCGATCGACCGTGATGGCGAATTCCACATCCCGGTGCGCCGCCCAGGCGGCGAGCTCGCCGCCGTACAGCACATCGGCCGGCGTGCGCGTGCCGTAGAGGACGCATAGCCGGCCGTAGCGATGGCGCGCGGCGAGCGCCTCGACGATGGCCTCCCGCAGCGGCGCGAGCCCAAGACCACCGGCCACGATCACCAGGTCCCCGCCTTGCGCCGCCTCCAGCGGCCAGGCCGTGCCGTAAGGTCCGCGCAGGCCGATCACCGTGCCGGCCGGCAGCGCCGAAAGCGCGCGCGTCACGCTGCCGACGGCGCGGATGGTGTGCAGCAGCGTGCCGCCCTCGCCCACGCCGGCAATCGAAATCGGCACCTCGCCGATGCCGGGGGCGTAGAGCATGTTGAACTGCCCGGGCGCGCAATCGATGCCGGCATCGCCGAGCGGAGCCACCGTCCAGCTGAACACATCGGCGGTGTCCTGCCGGCGCTCGGCGATGCGCCAGGGCGCCGGCAGCTGCGGCTCGGCCGGCGCGCTCATGGCGCACCTGCCGGCGGCGCGTACACATCCAGCAGCTGCAGCCGGCAGGACTGCACGCGCTCGGCGAGCGTCGCCACCAGCGTCTTGAGCACCGCATAGCCGATGGCCGGCTCCTGCTCCATCAGCGCGCGCAGGCGCTCGGCCGCGAAAGCCAGCACGCGCACGTCGCCGATGGCCCGCGCGTCGAACTGGCAGCGGTACGGCGGCAGAAACCACGACCAGCCGACCGCATCGTTCGGCCCCAGCGTCTCGAGCGTGATCACGCCCTGCCCGGGCAGCACCAGCTTGATCTCGACCCGGCCGTCGAGCACCACGTAAAAGTCATCGGCCGGCGCGTGCTGGCGCAGCAGGTAGGTGCCGGCGGCAAAGGTTCGCTCACTCGCGCAGGCCGCCAGTCCCTCGCAGTGATGACTTGCAAGGCCATCGCAAAAGCGCTGGCTTTCGACCAGTTCGCGCAAGGTCATGACGCCCTCCGGCCGTCGCTGGCGGCGATCGCGGCCACTTCTTCGGTCAGATCGATGCCGACCGGGCACCAGGTGATGCAGCGCCCGCAGCCGACGCAGCCGCTCTCCCCGAACTGCTCGTGCCAGCTCGACAGCTTGTGCGTCAGCCACTGCCGGTAACGCGACTTGACCGAACCGCGCACCGCGCCGTGGCCCAGGTGCGTGAACTCGACGTTGAAACAGGAATCCCACAGCCGCTCGCGGTGCGCCGCGCCGGCGACGTCCGTCACCTCCTGATTGGTGGAGCAAAAACAGGTGGGACAGGCCAGCGTGCAGTTGGCGCAGGACAGACAGCGCTCGGCGACCTCGTCGAAACGCGGGTGTTCGAGGTTGCGCCGCAGCAGCGCCGGGGTCGCCGCGGCGTCGAGCGTGCGCGTCTGCGCGGCGGCGGTGCGTGCGGTCTGGGCGCGGGCGGCGGCAATCTCGTCATCCGTGGCCGGTCGGCCAGGCAGCTCGGCCAGCAGCCCGGCGCCGGCGTCGCTGCCGGCCTCGACCAGAAAACCGTGCCGCTCGCCGTCGACCAGCTCGGTGAGCGCCAGATCATGCCCGCCGCGCACCGCAGGCCCCGTGTCCATGGCGGCGCAAAAACAGGTGTCGGCCGCCACCGCGCAGTTCACCGCCACCAGCAGCACGGCCTCGCGCCGCGCCGCATACGCCGCATCCACGTGCTCGCCGCCGGCAAACACCCGGTCCTGTACACCGATGGCGGCGAGCTCACAGGCGCGCACGCCGATGAAGGCGCGCTTGGCAGCATCGATGGGCGCCGGAATGAAGGCGAGCGTGCCATCGTCCTCGCGCCGCACCGAAAACAGCGTCTGCCTGGGCGCAAACAGATAGCGCTTCCAGCTCTGCGGCCCCACCGCGTAGCCGAACAGCGCCGCGTCGTCGCGGCGCTCGAGCCGATAGCTGCCCGGCGCCTGACGGTCGGTCCAGCCGGCCGGCAGGTCGGCCACCGTGTCGATGCGGTCGTAGACGATGGCGCCGTCGCGCCGCACCGGGCCGATGGTCTCGTAGCCATGCTGCTGCAACGCCGCCAACAGGGCCTGCAGGCCGCCGGTATCGATGAACTTCACAGGTCTCGCGCCTCTTGCCGTCGGGTCATTGTGGAATAGCCGCTCGGCCGTGGGCAGTGATCGGACGCAAGGGACCGGCTTTCGGTGCCGCGGCGCCCTTCCGCGGCGCCGGCCGGCGGTGTTACAAGGGGCACATCGCCCCGTGACCTGTGAGGTTTGCCGTGCATCCCCTAGCCAAACGCCTGCGTGACGACCACCGGCACCTGCAGCGGGTGCTGGCGGTCCTGGAGGCCCAGATGGAGGCGCTGGGCCGTGCCGAGGACGTCGACTTCGATCTGATGCTCGACGCCATGACCTACATCACCGAGTTTCCGAACCGCCTGCACCATCCGGTCGAGGACGTGCTGTTCGATCTGCTGGCCAAGCGCGATGCCAGCGCCGCGGCTGCCTGTCGCGAGCAGATTGCCGAGCACGAGCGGCTGTTTCATGACAGCGCGGCCTTCTATGGCCTGCTGGACGCCGTCCAGGTGGACGATGCCACGTTGCCGCGCGATCGGCTGCTGGCCGACGGCCGCGCCTTCATCGAGGCCCAGCGCGCCCACCTGCGCCGCGAGGAAACCGAGCTGCTGCCACGCGCCGAGCAGCGACTCGACACGGCCGACTGGGACCGCGCGGCGCTGACCGCCGGCCAGGTCGACGACCCGCTGGACGCCACCACCCGGCCGGCCCGCTATGAGGCGCTGTACCGGGCGCTGAGCCGGCTGCCGGCCTGATCGGCCCGCGGCGGCGGCCGGCAGCACCGGCGGCGTCAACCGCCGTACGGAATGTGCGCGGGGTGCTTCCAGTCCCGCCCGCGCAGGATGACGTGCCAGTACATCCACGGAAACAGCGTGGTCTTCATCCACCAGTACAGGCGGTGCGGCTTGGCCGGGTCCAGCGGCAGCGTGGACACCACCCGGCCGTCGTAGCAAAACTCGGCCAGCAGCACCTTGCCGCGCTCGACCGTCAGCGGACAGCCGCCGTAGCCGTCGTAGCTGGCCACGACGGGCTTGCCGTCGCGCGCCGCCAGCAGATTGGCCACCAGCACCGGAAACTGCTTGCGTATCGCCGCGGCGGTCTTGGCGTTGGGGGTGCTGGCACAGTCGCCGAGGGCGAACACGTTGTCGTAGCGCACATGCCGCAGGCTGCTGCGGTCCACCTCGACCCAGCCGGCGGCATCGGCCAGCGGACTCGACTTGATGACATCGGGCGCGCTTTGCGGCGGCATCACGTGCAGGAAGTCGTAGCGCTCGGTGACGCGCCCGCAGCCGTCGGCCCGCTCGAAGGTCGCCTCGCGCCGGGCGCCGTCCACCGCCACCAGGTTGTGGCCGAAATGCGGCGCGGCGCCGTAGCCGGCCATCACGCCGTCGAGCGCCTTGGCGTACAGCGGCACACCGAACATGGCGCCGCCCTGGGTAAAGAAATGCAGATCCGCCGCCACGGCGCGCCGGCGCCAGACGTCGGCGGCCAAATACAGCACCTTCTGCGGCGCGCCGGCGCACTTGATGGGCATCGGCGGCTGGGTGAACAGCGCCCGCCCGCCGCGGAAGTTCTGGATGCACTGCCAGGTGTAGGGCGCCAGATCGCCGCGGTAGTTGCTGGTGACGCCGTCGCGGCCGAGCGCGTCCTGCAGGCCCTCGACGCGCTGCCAGTCCAGCTGCAGGCCGGCTGCCACCACCAGTTGGTCGTAGCCCAGCCGCTGGCCGGATGCCAGCAGCACCTCGCTGCTGCGCGGTTGGAATTCGGCCACGGCATCCTTCACCCAGGCGGTCGGCATGAAATCGGCCATCGGGCGGCGGGTCTTTTCGATCGCCATCACGCCGCCGCCGACCAGCGTCCAGCCGGGCTGGTAGTCGTGCGTGGCCTTCGGTTCGACCACCGCCGTGCGAAGCTGCGGGCGCGCCCGCTTCAGCGCCGCAGCCACCGCCAGGCCGCCGGTTCCGCCTCCGATGATGAGAACGTCATAGTGCTGAATGTCGGCCATGGGGCGCTCCGAACAACCGATAGGTCAGATCAGAAATGATCTACCAATATAACCAGTGGGTACATGAGGCTGGCCCCTGCAATGCCGGTCCTGCCGCGTCGGCAACCTGATGGGTGACAGTAAAATGGCCCCTCCTCGCCGCGCCGAACGCCACCGAAGAGTCGCCATGTCCTACCCGAAGTTCCCACCCGTGACCCTGGAGCAGTGGCAGGCCGCCGCCGAGAAATCGCTGCGTGGCAAACCGCTTTCGAGCCTCACCTGGCACACGCCGGACGGCCTCGACGTGAAACCGCTGTACACGGCGGCGGACTTGCAGGGGCTGGAGTTCACCGACACGCTGCCTGGCTTCGAGCCGTTCGTGCGCGGGCCACAGCCGACCATGTACGCCGGGCGGCCGTGGACCATCCGCCAGTACGCCGGTTTTTCCACTGCCGAAGAAAGCAACGCCTTCTACCGCAAGGCGCTGGCGGCCGGCGGTCAGGGCGTGTCGGTGGCGTTCGATCTGGCCACCCACCGCGGTTACGACTCGGACCACCCGCGCGTGGTGGGCGACGTCGGCAAGGCCGGCGTGGCGATCGACTCGGTGGAGGACATGAAAATCCTGTTCGACGGCATTCCGCTCGACCAGGTCAGTGTGTCCATGACCATGAACGGCGCCGTGCTGCCAGTGCTGGCGGGCTACATCGTGGCGGCGGAGGAACAAGGCGTCCGCCAGGAGCAGCTCAGCGGCACCATCCAGAACGACATCCTCAAGGAGTTCATGGTCCGCAATACGTACATCTACCCGCCGGAACCGTCCATGCGCATCGTCGGCGACATCATCGCCTACACCGCGCAGCACATGCCGAAGTTCAACTCGATCTCGATTTCCGGCTACCACATCCAGGAGGCCGGCGCCACGCCGACGCTGGAACTCGCCTTCACGCTGGCGGACGGCATGGAGTACGTACGCGCCGCCGCCGGCCGCGGGCTCGACATCGACGCCTTCGCGCCGCGGCTGTCGTTCTTCTTCGCCATCGGCATGAACTTTTATCTCGAAATCGCCAAGCTGCGCGCGGCGCGCCTGCTGTGGTGGCGGATCATGAAAGCGTTCGGCGCCAGGGACCCGCGCTCGCTGATGCTGCGCACGCACTGCCAGACCTCCGGCTGGTCGCTGACCGAGCAGGACCCTTACAACAACGTCATCCGCACCACCATCGAGGCCATGGCGGCGGTGTTCGGCGGCACGCAGAGCCTGCACACCAACGCGCTCGACGAGGCGATTGCGCTGCCCACCGAGTTCTCGGCGCGCATCGCCCGCAACACGCAGCTCGTGATCCAGGAAGAAACCCACATCACGAGCGTGATCGACCCCTGGGGCGGCTCGTACCTGATGGAAAAGCTCACCCAGGACATGGCCGACAAAGCCTGGGAAATCATCCAGGAAGTCGAAGCGCTCGGCGGCATGACCAAGGCGATCGAAACCGGCATGCCCAAGCTGCGCATCGAAGAATGCGCCGCCGCCAAGCAGGCGCGCATCGACCGCGGCGAGGACACCATCGTCGGCGTCAACAAATATCGCCTGGCCGCCGAACAGCCGGTCGAAACGCTCGAAGTGGACAACACCAAGGTGCGCGAAACGCAGATCGCGCGCCTTAAAAAGCTGCGCGCCACACGCGACGAGGCGGCCGTGCAGCGGGCGCTTGCGGCGCTCACCGAGGCCGCGCGCAGCGGCAGCGGCAACCTGCTGGAACTGTCCATCGCCGCCATGCGCGCCCGCGCCACGGTGGGCGAAGTGAGCGACGCGCTCGAGGCCGTCTACGGCCGCCACCGCGCGCAGGCGCAGTCCGTGTCCGGCGTGTATGGCGCGGCCTACAGCGGCGACAGCGCCTGGCAGGAACTGCGCGCGGAAATCGAAGCCTTCGAGCGCGACTACGGCCGCCGCCCGCGCATCCTGGTCGCCAAGCTCGGCCAGGACGGCCACGACCGCGGCGCCAAGGTGATCGCCACCGCGTTTGCCGATCTCGGCTTCGACGTCGACATCGGTCCGCTGTTCCAGACGCCGCAAGAAGCCGCCCGCCAGGCGGTGGAAAACGACGTGCACGTGGTCGGCATCTCGAGCCTCGCCGCCGGCCACAAAACACTGGTGCCGCAGCTCATCCAGGCGCTCAAAAACGAAGGCGCGGACGACATCCTGGTAGTGGTCGGCGGCGTCATCCCGCCACAGGACTACGACTTCCTGCGCGCCGCCGGCGTGGCCGGCATCTTCGGCCCCGGCACGGTCATCCCCAAGGCCGCGCGCGAGGTGCTGCAGGCCATCCGCGCCGCCCGCCCGGCGCACGCCGCGTCTTGATCGCCGCCGATGCCGAGCTGGCCGAGGCGCTGCGTGCCGGCCAGCGCCGAGCGCTGGCCAAGGCCATCACGCTGGTCGAATCGACCCGCCCGCAGGATCGCCCGCGCGCCGACGCCCTGCTCGCCGCGCTCGCGCCCCACACCGGCAAGGCCGTGCGGCTCGGCATCAGCGGCGTGCCGGGGGTGGGCAAGTCCACCTTCATCGAAGCGCTCGGGCTGCATTTGATCGGCCGCGGCCATCGCCTGGCCGTGCTGGCGGTGGACCCGTCCAGCCAGCGCACCGGTGGCTCCATCCTGGGTGACAAAACGCGCATGGAACGGCTCGCGCGCGAGCCGGCGGCGTTCATCCGCCCCTCCCCGTCCGGCGGCAGCTTGGGCGGCGTCGCCAGCCGCACGCGCGAGAGCCTGCTGCTGTGCGAGGCCGCCGGCTACGACGTGGTGCTGGTCGAGACGGTCGGCGTCGGCCAGTCCGAAACCGCCGTCGCCGGCATGGTCGACTGCTTCCTGCTGCTGCAACTGCCCAACGCCGGCGACGAACTGCAGGCGCTCAAAAAAGGCGTGGTGGAACTGGCCGACCTCATCGTCATCAACAAGGCCGACAGCAACCCGCAAGCCGCGGCGCTGGCCAAGAGCCAGTTCGAGGTGGCGCTGCACCTGCTCAAGCCGGCCTCACCCAACTGGTCGGTGCCGGTGCTCACCTGCTCCGCGCTGCGCCACCAGGGCATCGCCGAAGTGTGGGACGCCGTGCGGCGCTTTCACAGCACCCTGTCGGCCAGCGGGGAACTGGCCGCCAAGCGCGCCCGCCAGGCCGTCAGCTGGCTGTGGACGCTGATCGACGAGGCGCTGCTGGACGGCTTTCGGCATCACCCAGCCGTGGCCGCGGCGCTGGATGGGCTCACACAACAGGTCACCGCCGGCGAAATCACGCCGGCCGCCGCCTGCCGGCGGTTGCTGGAGCTGTATCGACCGGCGACCTGAAGGCACGTCTTTGCCATGCCACCGACTCCGGGGAAGCGAATGACGGGCTGAGTGTGGATTATTTAACAGGCCGTTGAAAAAGGTTTTTCAACGGCCTGTTAAGGCAAGCCAGGGATGGCTTGCCCCCACATCAAGCGCGTCAAGCGCTTGATGTGGGGGAGGCTCGTTGCGGACATGTGCCGCGACGAGCCGAGTCGAAAAAGGGCAGGAAGCCCTTTTTAAACGGCCTGTTAAACACCCTCTCAACGCTTTCCCCGACCACCGCCCTCCCCCACCGACTGGACCAGGTGCAGCAAACCCGGCGCGACGTTCCACTGGTGGCCGTCGTCGGTGACGACGCTGACCGTCTTCTGGTTCAGGCGTAGCACGCTGCCCTGCAGCGCGCGGCCGTCCGGGGCCTGAAAGCCCACCCGGTCACCCTTGGTGAAGGTGGCCATCAGCCCCGTGGCGCGTGCCTGCGAGATGAGTTTGAGCCGCTCGACGATCAGGCGGTTCAGAAACAGCAAGTCTTCCTCATCGAGCCGCTTGATCGCCTCGACGGCCGAAACGCGGTCCATGATCTTGACGCTGCCGGGCTTCATGGTGACTCCTCAGAGTTTGTGAAGAAATGCGCGTCCTGCGCATTTCTTGCGTCGCCCGTCCGGTACACGCCCGGACGGGCTCCCGCGAATCAAGCCCTTACGGGCTCGATTCGCGTCCGGCCATCCCTGGCCGGCCCGAGAGCTTGAAAAATTCACAAGCTCTCAGTGGTGGTGTATGCGCAATGGCGGCCTACAGCGCCAAGTTCGATCCGGCACCCAGCAGCGTGGCTGCGCCCAGCACGGCGAAAATCGCCGCGGCGATGGCGTGTACGATTTTCATCGGAATCCGCGCCGCCAGCCGATCGCCGACGAACACCGCCGGCACGTCGGCGATCAGCATGCCGGCCGTGGTGCCGATCACCACCAGCAGCGGCGTGCCGTAGTGGGCAGCCATGGCGACGGTGGCGATTTGCGTCTTGTCACCCATTTCGGCCAGAAAAAAGGTCACCAGCGTGGCACCGAACACGCCGAACCGGCCGGCGACTTTAGTTTCATCTTCCTCGATCTGATCAGGAATCAGCGTCCAGACGGCCATACCGAGAAACGACAATCCCAGCACCCAGCGCAACACCTGCGGGCTGAGCACGCTGGTGATCCACGCCCCGAGCGCACCGGCCAGACCGTGATTCACCACCGTCGCCGCCAGAATGCCCAGGATGATCGGCAGCGGCCGCTTGAAGCGGGCCGCCAGGATGAAGGCGAGCAGCTGGGTCTTGTCGCCGATTTCGGCCAGCGCGACCACACCGGTGGACACGAACAGCGATTGCATGGGCAGTTCCCGATTGTCGGAGGGAGTGCAAACAGGGCCAGGGCGGAATTTTCGGCGCGCCGCAGGGCACTGTCCGCACAACGAAACGCCTCACGCCACGCCGGCACGCCAGGACTGGCTGGCGCACGGGTCGCGCAGGGTACCCGCTCGCATGCAATCAATAAACCAGCCCGGCAGGTGGGCGGCGCTGGCCCGGCAATGCCGTCCGCTTGTCAACGCCGAAATAAATCTGAACCGTGCTCGCCGAGAACGGACGCCGAGAAGCACCCGGTCAAGCGACCTGGCATAGTCGTTGGGCGACAGATAGCCGAGCGCCGAGTGCGGGCGTGCGGGATTGTAGAAGCCGTGGATAGGGTTCTACCCCAGCAACCGCAGCGGATAGCGAGTCCGTTCACGGGCGACGAAGGCGTACCTCACCGGGACTCCTTGGCGAAGAACGCCGTCGCTTTTTTTAGGGATTCTGTTCAAAACCCACACCCCGTCCGAAAATACGCCCAACCTGACCTGTGGGAGCCGGGGGCATGAAGCAGCAGCCATTGGACATTGACCTGACCTGCCGGCGGACGCGCAAGCGGGTGT
>NZ_JAQVGQ010000228.1 GCF_028696615.1 Immundisolibacter sp.
ACTCCGTGTCGAGAGTGAACAAAAACCTGTCCAGGGCAAGCGGCCCCGGTGTGCATCGCCGGCCTGCGGCGTCGATTCATGGAAGGCAGCGCGGGCGCGCCCCGTGCCGCCTCGAACTGGAAAATTCCAAGCTGGAACGTGTTCGACATTTCCCTAAAAACCGGCGCCCAGGCTGAACTGGAACATCTGCGTCTCATCGTTCGGGCCCTTGTTGAACGGCTGCGCGATGGCCACCGAGATGGCGCCGAAGGGCGACATCCACACCCCGGCCAGGCCGACCGAGTAGCGCAGTTCGCCGAGCTTGAACGACTCGTTGAGCCCGAACACGTTGCCGGCGTCGCCGAACACCGACATGCGGAAGTTCTTGCTCTGCTGATCCATGAACGGCACCGGGAAGAACAGCTCACTGCGCGCCAGCACCAAGCGGTCGCCGCCGAAGGGATCGCCGTGGTCGTCCGTGAAGGCGCTGTAGGTGCGCGGGCCGAGCGTGTTGTCCTTGAAACCGCGCAGGGTCCGAAAGCCGCCGGCGAAGAAGTTCTCGAAAAACGGCAGCTCGTTGGTGTCGCCGTAGCCGTCGCCGTAGCCGAGCGTGCCGCTGAGCAGCAGGCTGACGGTGTCGCTGAACGGGAAGTAGTGCGCCTCGGTGAAATTGAGCTTGTAGAACTGCAGGTCGCCCACCGGCAGGGCGAACTCGCCCGACAGGCGGCGCAGCGCGCCGCGGTCCGGGAAGATGGCGCGGTTGCGCGTGTCGTGCGCCAGGCTCAGGTTCAGCTTGAAGATGTTGTAGCTGTCGCCGTTGCGGTCGATGAAGTAGAGCACTTCCTTCGAGGTGTAATCGCCGGTGCCGATCTGGGTGTTCTCCGCTTCGGCGCCGAAACCGAAGCTGTCGAACTCCGACAACGGCACGTTGTACCCCCACGACCCCCCGAACGAGTCGGTGTCGTACTCGGTCAGGTTGGCATCGGCCGCGTCGATGGAGCGCAGGTACACGCTGGCGGTGCGGGCAACCCCGTCGACGGTGGCGTAGGGGTTGGTGTGGGCGATGCTGTACACGCGGGTGTAGTCGCTGGTGCTGAAGTTGACGCTGACGCTGTCGCCGGTGCCCAGAAAGTTGTTCTGCGTGACCGCCGCGTTCAGCAGCAGGCCGCTGCCCTGGCCGAAGCCGACGCCGGCCGAGATCGAGCCCGAGGCACGCTCCTTGACCGTGAAGTTGACGTCCACTTGATCGGGGCTGCCCGGCACCGCCGGCGTCTCGACGGTCACATCCTCGAAAAAGCCGAGCCGCTCCAGGCGCACCCGCGAGCGCTCGACCGCCTTCGACGAGAACGTGGCCGCCTCGAGTTGGCGCATCTCGCGGCGCATCACCTCGTCGGCGGTCTTCTCGTTGCCGCTGAAATTGATGCGCCGCACGTAGGCGCGCTTGCCGGGGTCGACGAAGAAGGTCAGCTTGGCGGTGGCCTTCTCCTTGTCGATCTC
The DNA here is from genome assembly GCF_028696615.1 of Immundisolibacter sp. Lineage (GTDB taxonomy): Bacteria > Pseudomonadota > Gammaproteobacteria > Immundisolibacterales > Immundisolibacteraceae > Immundisolibacter. Next base: position 1,477 of record NZ_JAQVGQ010000228.1, read on the forward strand.
CGGCGAGGGGTTGACGTTGGCGAACGCGTAGCCGGCCTCGCCCAGGCGCTCGGAAATGGCGTCGCTGGTCTCGGTCATCTTCTTGCGCGAGAAGGTGTCGCCCGGGCGCAGCTTGACCAGTTTGACCAGTTCCTCGGGATCGACCACCAGGTTGCCGGACAGCTTGACCTCGTCGACCGTGTACTGCTGGCCTTCGCTGACGTTGATGGTGATGTAGATCTCGCGCTTGTCCGGCGTGATGGCGACCTGCGTTGATTTGATATCGAAATCGAGGTAGCCGCGGTCCAGGTAGAAGGCGTGCAGGTTTTCGAGGTCGCCGGCCAGCTTCTGGCGCGAGTACTTGTCGTTGCCGGTGATGAAGCTGAGCAGGTTCGGCGTCGACAGCTTGAAGGTGCCGCGCAGGGTCTGGTCGTCGAACACGTGGTTGCCGACGATGTTGATCTGGCGGATGCGCGCCACGTCGCCCTCGCTGATGGCGATGTCGATGCGCACGCGGTTGCGCGGCAGCTCGGTGACGGTGGTGTCGACCTTCATGCCGTACTTGCCGTTGGCGTAGTACTGGCGCTGCAGTTCCTGGCGCAGCTGGTCGAGCGCCGAGGGCACGAACACCCGCCCGGTGGCCAGGCCCGCCTCGCGCAGGCCTTTTTGCAGGTCTTCGGTCTTGATGTCCTTGTTGCCGGTGATGTTCAGCTCGGCGATCGATGGTCGCTCGACCACGTTGATGACCAGCACGTCGCCGTCGCGGTCGAGCTGCACGTCGCTGAAAAACTCGGTCTTGAACAGCGCGCGGATCAGGGCTTCCGAGCGCTGCGGGTCGAAGCGGTCGCCGACGCGCAGCGGCAGCGCGATCAGCACCGCGCCGGGCGAGATGCGTTGCAGGCCGTTCAGGCGGATGTCGCGCACGACGAACGACTCTTCGCTGGCTGCCCGCGCCGGGTTGATGCTCAGGCACAGCAGCACGGCCACCAGACAGCGGGACAGCAGGCGCAGCGGATCGGAAAGCAAGGCGTCACCGGGCAGGCCGCAGCCCGCAGTCAGGGTCTAAACAGGAGGCGTGTGATGTCGTTGTAGAAGGCCAGCACGGTCAGCGCCAGCAGGGCCGCCAGACCGACCTGCTGGCCGACGGCGCGCACCCGCTCCGGCAACGGCCGGCCCCGTACCGATTCGGCGAGATAGTACAGCAAGTGCCCACCGTCCAGAACCGGCACCGGCAGCAGGTTCAGCAGTCCCAGCGACAGGCTGACCAGGCCCAGGAAGGAGAAGAATTCCGCCGCCCCCAGGCGCGCGCTGCGGCCGGCGAATTCGGCGATCGACAGCGGCCCGCTGATGTTGCGGCTGGATGCGCTGCCGGTGAGCATGCGCCAGATGACCTCGCCGGTCAGCACGGTCATGTCACGCAGTTTGCGCAGCGCCTCCGCGGCGCTGTCGACCGGTCCGTAGCGCAGCAGCACGAAGTAATCGTCGAACGTGGCGGCCGGTGCCTGCGGCGCCAGGCCGACGCGGCCGATGCGCGTGCCGCCATCGTCGACGGCCTGCGGGACGAGCGTCAGTTCGAGCTCGCTGTCGCCACGCCGCAGGCGCACACGCAGCGGCCGTTCGGGATGTCCGCGCACCACGCGTACCCAGTCGTCCCAGTCGGCGAGCGGCCGGCCATCCACCGCCAGCAGGCGGTCGCCGACGGCGATGCCGGCGCGCTCGGCGACGCTGCCGGCCAGCACCTGGCCGACCGTGGTGCCGATGCGCGGGCCGCGCCAGACCAGCCCAATATGGCGCATGACGTCTGGGTCCTCGGCGCGGTAACCGAGGCCGGCCAGGTCCAGACGACGGGCCTGCACGACGGCCGGCTGGTCGGCGGGCGCCACCTGGACCGTGACCTGCCGGCCGTCGATGGCGGCCGGCATCAGCCGCAGCGAGGCGTCTTCCCAAGTGCGCACCAGGCGGCCGTCGACGGCGCGCAGCGTGTCGCCTGGCGCAAAGCCGGCCGCCGCGGCGGGCGTGTTCGGCAACACCTCGCCCACCACCGGGCGTTGGCCGTAGGTGCCGATCATGAACATGGCCCAATAGAACACCAGCGCCAGCAGCAGGTTGGCGACCGGCCCGGCCGCCACCACGGCCATGCGGGCCGCCACCGGCTGGCGGTTGAAGGCCTGATGCGCCTGCGCAGGCGGCACCGGCGCCTCGGTTTCGTCGAGCATCTTGACGTAGCCGCCGAGCGGCAGCGCGGCGATGACGTATTCGGTGCCGTGCCGGTCCACGCGCCGCCACAGTGGCTTGCCAAAGCCGATCGAGAAGCGCAGCACGCGCACGCCGGCCCGGCGGGCGGCCCAGAAGTGCCCGTACTCGTGCACGCTCACCAGCACGCCGATGGCGATCAGGAAGGCGCCCACCGACCACAGCACGTTCAGCATCG
>NZ_JAQVGQ010000229.1 GCF_028696615.1 Immundisolibacter sp.
CGCGCGTGAGGTTGAGGTCGTTGCGCGTGTACTGCAGCTCCGCCAGGCGGCGCAGGATGGCGCGCTGGTCGATGCGCTCGCCGCGCGACAGGTGCAGCACCATGCTCAGATACATGCGCGGGTCGCCGAGGCCGTAGATGGCCGACACCGACGCCACCACGATCACGTCCCGCCGCTCCAGCACCGCCTTGGTGGCGGACAGGCGCAGTTGCTCGATCTGCGCGTTGATGGAGGCGTCCTTCTCGATATAGGTGTCGGACGCCGGCACGTAGGCTTCCGGCTGGTAGTAGTCGTAGTACGAGACGAAGTACTCGACCGCGTTGTTGGGAAAGAACTCCCGGAACTCCGCGTACAGCTGCGCGGCCAGCGTCTTGTTGTGTGCCAGCACCATGGTCGGGCGCTGCACGGCTTGGATGACGTTGGCAATGGTGAAGGTCTTGCCGGAGCCGGTGACGCCCAGCAGCACCTGCGCGTCCTCGCCGGCCTCGAGGCCCTCGATCAGGCGCGCGATGGCCTGCGGCTGGTCGCCAGCAGGCTGGTAGGGACTGTGCAATTCGAAGGCGTCGGACATTAGCGCGGCGGCTGACCTGAAACGGGCAAGTGCGTATAGTAGCCGCCCTTTTTTCGTCAACCGCCCAGATCGGGGTACCCGCCGTGGAACTCAAGCTCGCCGCCCGTGTCGCCGCCATCAAGCCGTCCGCCACCATGGCGGTCACCGCCAAGGCCAAGGAGCTGCAGGCCGCCGGCCGCAAGGTGATCGGCCTCGGCGCCGGCGAGCCGGATTTCGACACCCCGCAGCACATCAAGGACGCCGCCAAGGCGGCCATCGACGCCGGCTTCACCAAGTACACGGCGGTCGAGGGCACGCCCGAGCTGCGCCGCGCGATCGCCGACAAGTTCGCGCGCGAGAACGGCCTCAGCTACCAGCCGGCACAGATTCTGGTGTCCAGCGGCGGCAAGCAGAGCTTTTACAACCTGGCGCAGGTGCTGCTGGAGGAAGGCGACGAGGTGATCATCCCGGCGCCGTACTGGGTGTCGTACCCGGACATCGTGCTGCTGGCGGGCGCCACGCCGGTGGCGCTGGAGACCAACCTCGACAGCCACTTCAAGATCACCCCGGCGCAGCTCGAAGCGGCCATCACGCCGCGCACCAAGCTGCTGGTGCTGAACAGCCCGTCGAACCCGACCGGCAGCGTGTATTCCGAGGCCGAGCTCAAGGCGCTGGCCGAGGTGCTGCTGCGCCACCCGCAGGTGTGGATCGCCAGCGACGACATGTACGAGCACATCCGCTGGGACGGCACGCCGTTTCGGAACATCGTCAACGCGTGTCCTGAGCTGTACGAGCGCACCATGGTGCTGAACGGCGTCTCCAAGGCCTACTCGATGACCGGCTGGCGCATCGGCTACGCCGCCGGTGACGCGCGCGTCATCGCCGAGATGGCCAAGATTCAGTCGCAGAGCACGTCGAACCCCTGCTCCATCTCGCAGGCCGCCACGCTGGCGGCGCTGCAGGGCGACCAGTCCTTCATCAAGGACATGAACACCGCCTTCAAGCAGCGGCACGACTTCGTGGTGGCGGCGCTGAACGACATCCGCGGCATCCGCTGCGCGCCGGCCGACGGCGCGTTCTACTGCTTCTTCAGCGTCGAGGGCGCCATCGCCAACACGCCGGGCGTCAACGACGACGTGGAACTCGCCGCCTGGCTGATGGAAAAGGCCGAGGTCGCGCTGGTGCCGGGCAGTGCCTTCGGCGCGCCGGGTTATCTGCGGCTGTCGTTCGCCACCAGCATGCAGAACCTCGAAGAGGCCATGCGCCGCCTGAAAGCGGTGCTCGGCTGATGTTTAGCGGACCGTTGAAAAGGGTTTTTCAACGGCTTGTTAGCAGCCCGTCGGCTTGACCGCCGACGGGCCGCCGCCTAGACTACGCGGCCTCTTTTCCCCGGTAGCTCAGTCGGTAGAGCAAGTGACTGTTAATCACTGGGTCGGCGGTTCGAGCCCGTCCCGGGGAGCCATCTTCAAAATCCGCGCATGATCGACACCCTGCCCAAGGCCCTGCTTGCCACCGTCCTCGCCATCGTGGCGGTGGGCGTGGTGTTTGCGCTGATCGTCTGATCCGGCGGCCGGCCACGCGCCGGCCACCCTCCGTTTCCCGCCCGCATTTCGCGTCGCCGTTGGACGGCATCCGGCCGTCCCACACGAAAATCCCTTGCTGCCGCAACCGGCAGGCATCTGTCGTGGCGACATGTAGCGGTCCGCCGCGCGAGATAGCCGTGCCTTGGCGGGTTACCGGCCGTTCGATTCATACTTACGCGGTGCTGAAAAATTCCCAGCAGGGATTTATTCGGCACTGACGGATTTCGCCGGCCACGGATGGCCTCTCCCTTGGGAAATGCTGAAAAATTCCCTCCCTGGAATTTTTCAGCTCGCCGTCACGCGGTACACGCCCGCGCGACGCTCCGTGAATCAAGGGGTTACGCCCTTGATTCACGCTGGGGCATCCTGCCCCGGACGGAAAACACTGAATAAATCAGCGTTTTCCTTGCCGATCTGCCTTTCACCTGGAGACGCCATGTCCGCCGTTCAAAAACCCGCGCTGCGCAACGCCGATGTGCCGATCGATTTTCGCGAGCACATCACCAATCTGCGCGCCCGCGACCTGCTGTGGGAAATCGACGCGCCGATCGCCATCGAAACCGAGGCCCATCCGCTGGTGCGGTTGCAGTTTCGCGGCCTCAAGGAAGACCAGCGGCGCGGCTTTTTGATCAAAAACCCGCACAGCGTCACCGGGCGCCGCTACGAGAGCGATCTGGCCATCGGCTGCCTGGCCGCCTCGCGGCGGGTGTTCGAGACCGGCCTTGGCCTGCAGCCGGGCGAGAACCTGCTCGAGCTGGTCTCGCAGGCGCTGCGCAATCCGCTGCCGCCGCAGGTCCTCGAGCACGGCCCCTGCCAGGAAGAGGTGCACCTGGGCGCCACGCTCACCGAACATGGCGGCCTTGGCGAGTTCCCGATCCCGATCTCGACCCCGGGCTACGACAACGGTCCCTACACCACCTTCTCGCACTGGGTCACCAAGGACCCCGAGACCGGCATCTACAACATCGGCAACTACCGCGGCCAGGTGAAGGCGCCGGATCGCATCGGCTGTTTCACCTACCCGCCGCAGCACCTCGGCCTGCACTGGGTGAAATGCAAGCGCTTGGGCATTCCGCTGGAGGCGGCGCTGGTGATCGGCGTGCCGCCGTACGTGTCCTACGCGGCCAACGCCAAGATTCCCTACGAGTCCGACGAACTGCAGGTGGCGGGCGCGCTGTCCGGCGCGCCGCTGCCGGTGGTGCGCGCCAAGACGGTGGACCTTTTGGTGCCGGCCTACGCCGAGATCGTCATCGAAGGCAAGATTTCGACCACCGAGCTCGAACCCGAGGCGCCGTTCGGCGAGACGCACGGCTTCATGTCGCAGCCGGTCAATTCCTACTTCATGGAGGTGACCGCCATCACGCACCGCAAGCGGCCGATCTGGTGCTCGATCCTGTCGCAGTTCCCGCCGTCGGAGAGCACGCGGTTGCGGTCGATCTCGTTCGAGGCGTCGTTCTACAAGCACCTCAAGTACGACTGCAACCTGGCCGGCGTGCTCGACGTGCACTTCCCGCAGCAGACCTCGGCGTATTACACCTGCTTCATCAAGATCAAGCGCAACACCAAGGCCGACCCCTGGCAGGCGCTGTATGCGGCGGCGGCGTATGACCCGTTCATCAAGATGTTCGTGGTCACCGACGAGGACGTGGACATCCACGACCCGGAGATGATGCTGTGGGCGGTGGCCACGCGCGCCATGCCGCACCGGGACATGCGCATCCT
>NZ_JAQVGQ010000230.1 GCF_028696615.1 Immundisolibacter sp.
TCAGATCACGCCGGCGTCGAGCAGCGTGTGCATGTTCAGCGCGCCGATCAGTCGGCCGTCGGCGTCCTCCACCAGCAGCGCATTGATGCGCCGCTGTTCCATCAGCTGCGCCGCCTCGGCGGCCAGCACGTCTGGCCGGATGCGTACGCCGCCGGGCGTCATCACCTCGGCGATGCCGACGCTGCGCACGTTGTCGACCCGCTCGAGCACCCGCCGCAGGTCGCCGTCGGTGAAGATGCCTACCGCGCGCCCGTCATCGTCCACCACCGCGGTCATGCCAAGCCCCTTGCGGCTGATTTCCAGCAGCGCCTGCCCCAGGCTCGCGTCCTGTCGTACCGCCGGTACGCGCTCGCCTTTTACCATTACGTCCGCCACGTGCAGCAGCAGCCGCCGGCCGAGTTTGCCGCCCGGGTGGCTGCGCGAGAAATCCTCGCGCGAGAAGCCGCGCGTGTGCAGTAGCGCCACGGCCAGCGCGTCGCCCAGCGCCAGCGCCGCGGTGGTGCTGGCGGTCGGCGCCAGGCCCAGCGGGCAGGCCTCGCGCTCGACGCTGGCGTCGAGATTCACGTCCGCCTCGCGCGCCAGGGTCGAGCGCGGCTCGCCGGTGATGGCGATCAGCGGCACGCCCAGGCGCCGGATCATCGGCAGGATGAGTAGGATTTCGGCGGTCTCGCCGGAGTTCGACAGCGCCAGCACCACGTCTTGCGGCGTGATCATGCCCAGATCCCCGTGGCTGGCTTCGCCGGGATGCACGAAGAAAGCCGGCGTGCCGGTGCTGGCCAGGGTGGCGGCGATCTTGCCGCCGATGTGGCCCGATTTGCCCATGCCGAGCACCACCACCCGGCCGCGGCACTGCAGCAGCAGTCGGCAGGCGGTGACGAAAGGCTCGGCCAGGCGTGGCGCGAGGCGGCGAATCGCCTCGGCTTCGGTGTCGAGTACGTCCCGTGCCAGCTGCAGCAGCGTGGCCGGGTCGACCAGTGGGGTGTTGTCGGGGCGCATGGCTAGCGTTGGCGGTTCCGGGGAACGGTCGCGGATTATCACCACAGCGGCGCGCGCCTGTCGCCGCGGCCGCACATCCGGCAGTGGTGTGTCGCCGATTGTTGACAGCCGGTTTTGGGCGGTGATACGGTCCGCCACCGCGCCCGATTGGAGGTGGCCTGGATGGCCGCCAGCGGGCGGTCGAGGATGGCGAGGGGGGATCGATCACGGGAAGGGGTGCCCGTGTCGATCGTGGCGTTCCGTGCAGACATGTGTCGGGCCAGGCGGCATCAGCGGTCGTGTCCAAACGGCCGCTTGTGTAGTCGTGTCAGTGGCTCTTACCCCTCCTCATCCGTGACGGACGGCTTCGGGCGCAGCGTGCGTCCGGCACCGATTGGGATGTAACCGGGAGGGGACGATGAAACCAAGCAAGCATGCCGCGTCGCGGCACGGTCGTATCTGGGTGGCGGTGGCGGCGCTGGCCGCATCCGGCGCCGCCAACGCCGCCAAATTCCAGCTGTTCGACGGCGCCATCGAGGGGTCTTTCGACACCACCCTGGGCTATGGTCTGCAGATGCGGACCGAGAAGATGGACCCATGGCTGACCATTCCCGACAAGAGCCGCTGGGCCCCTGGTCAGACCAAGGACAGCCTGCTGCTCGGCAACAACCAATACGGCAACCGTAAGTTGTTCAACGAGAAGTGGGACATTTTCTCCAACATCGTCAAAGCTTCGCACGACCTGCAAATCGACGGCGGCGGCTGGAGCGCCTTCGTGCGTGGCAACTATTTTTATGACTTCGCCATGCTGGGCAAGGACGGCCAGCTGCCGCAGGCGGCCGAGAATCGCGCCATCAAGCACGGCGACATCACCGATGCCTATTTCCTGACCCGGTTCGGCACCACCGACCAATTCACGGTGCGCCTGGGCAAGCAGGTGATCTCCTGGGGCGAGAACACCTTCATCGGGCAATCGCTGAACGACATCAACACGGTCGACATCAGCAAGCTGCGCCAGCCCGGCATCGAGCTGAAGGACGCCCTGGTCGGCACCCCGGCGTTCGATTTCACCTGGCAGATCAGCGAGGCGGTGACCCTCGAAACTTTCGTGCTGTTCGGTTACGACGAGCTCAAGATAGACCCTTACGGCGGCTTCTTCGGCACCCAGGATGCCATCACCGATGGCGCCGGCTTCCCCAATGCGACGATGACCTTGCCCGCCATGCCGGGAGTGATCCCGGGGACCTACCGCTACTGCCAGTCGCCAGATGCGGTGGCGCCGGGCATCGGTACCTGTGACTTCGCCTTGGGCCCCATGCGCGTGCCGCGCTGGGGGGACGACATCCCCGGCTGGGGCGGGCAGTACGGCGTGGCGCTGCGCTACTATGCGCCAGGCTTGGGCAATGGTTTCGACTTTGGCCTGTACTACCAGAACCTGCACGACCACAACCCGCAGCTGTCGGCCTATGCAGGTCCGGCGGCCAACGCCAGCGGCCGGGTTGGCACCTACTTCGTCGACTACGCCAAGGACGTCGAGCGCTACGGCTTCAGTTTCAATACCACCGTCGGCTCCTGGGCGCTGGGCGGTGAGTACAGCTATCGTCGCAACGCGCCGATCCAGGGCACGGATTTCCTGGTGGTGGCGGCCACTGGCAGGGATCTGAGCGGTAACGCCTACGCTCCGGGCACCAAGTACGAGGGTTACGAGCGCTACAAGCGTCATCAGTTGCAGATGACCGCGCAGCGCCTGTGGGGGCCGATGCCGATGTTCCGCGCCGACCAGTGGAACACCATCGGCGAGGTGGCCTACGGCTGGGTGGATGATATGCCCGGCTACGACCTGGACGGGCACAGAAAGACGCCGACCGCGCTAATCCCCAAGGATGGTTTCACCCGTTTCGACGACCTCACCAACCATTTCTGGGGCCTGCAGGCGCGCTCCACGCTCACCTACAACAACATCCTGTTCAACCGCATCAACATGGACTTCAACACCGCCTTCCGCTGGGACGTGGAGGGTGTGTCGCCGGAGTTCGGCGGTGCGCAGTTGTTCGTCGGGGGGCGCAAGTCGTTGTCGCTGGGGGTGAATTTCGACTATGCGCTGAAGTGGAAGGTGGGTCTGAACCAGACTTTCTTCTTCGACGGCGACAACGACCAGTGGCGACCTAACGGCAGCCGGGTGATCAACAACACCGACCGCGATTTCCTGTCGCTGGACGTGAGCTACACGTTCTGACGTCAGCCAAGGCCGGCTTGGGTGGGTGGCGCCGGCGCCTTGAGTCATCGGTTCATGGGCGCTGCGGAGCGGTTAGGGCGTAACCGCGCGAGTTTGGGGATGCGCTGATTTATTCAGCGCATCCCACCCGGGGCAGGAAGCTGCGGCCTGATTCAAGGGCTTGCGCATTTGAATCAGGTCAGGCCGGAGCACGACGTCTCGGACCGAATCGATGGCGCAGCGCATCGGCTCGAAACGCGCGGTGCGGGCGTGGGTCACGCCGCCGCGAACTCGAAAACGAAAAACGCCGCGGTGAGCGTTTTTCAGACCTTTTCTCGAACGAGGGGTGTATGAAGAAGACGTTACCGATTTGTGCCGGCTTGGCGATCAGCTGTCTGACGGCGTTCGCCGCCAGCCCCGTCTCAGCCAAGGTGTCGGCCGAACAGGCTGCCAAGCTGGGTATCGAGGGCACCGAACTGACACCGCTCGGCGCCATTCGCGCCGGCAATGCCGACGGCAGCATCCCGGCCTGGGAAGGCGGCATCAAGGCGCCGCCTGCCGGTTATGAAGAGGGCAAGTGGTACGTCGATCCCTACAAGGACGACAAGGTGCTGTTCACCATCACGGCACAGAACTACCAGCAGTACCAGGACAAGCTGTCGC
>NZ_JAQVGQ010000231.1 GCF_028696615.1 Immundisolibacter sp.
TCGGCCAGCACGGCCTCGAACTGGGCGGCGGTCAGGCGGCCGGTCTGCACGTTGTAGCGGCTGGTGTGGTAGCTGTCGAGCAGCCAGCGCTCACGGGGCAGGCGGTGGCGCGCGCCGTGGGCGAAAGGATGGCGGCTTGGCCGTTCGCCGAGCGCCTGCAGCACCGCCTGATGCGCGATGCGGCCGAGCGCCACGATCACGCCGCCGGCCGGCAGGCGGCCGAGTTCTTCGGCCAGGTAGGGGTTGCAGGTGGCGATCTCGGCGGGCGTCGGTTTGTTGGCCGGTGGCACGCATTTCACGGCGTTGGCGATGCGGCAGTCGATGAGCCTTAGATCATCGACGGCGGCGAGTGATTCCGGCGCGCTCGCAAAGCCCTTGGCGTGCAGGCCGCGGTACAGCAGCAGGCCGGCATAGTCGCCGGTGAAAGGCCGGCCGGTGCGATTGGCGCCGTGCAGGCCGGGCGCAAGACCGACGATCAGCAGCCGCCCGCCGGGCGTGCCGAAGCCCGGCACCGGCGCTGCGAAATAGTCGGCCCGCTCGGCGCGTATCCGGTCCAGAAAATCCGCCAGGCGCGGGCAGCGGCGACAGTGCGGATCGTGCAGCGCGATGGCGGTCATGGGGTGCGGGGGCTTACTCGATGTTCTGGATTTGCTCGCGCATCTGCTCGATCAGCACCTTGAGGCCGACCGCGGCCTGGGTGATTTCCATGTCGATGGCCTTGGAGCCGACGGTGTTGGCCTCGCGGCCGAGCTCCTGCATGAGGAAGTCGAGCCGCCGGCCGACCGCGCCGCCCTTGGCGAGGCAGTCGCGGATTTCCTTGATGTGGATGGCGATGCGGTCGAGTTCCTCGGCGATGTCGCCTTTCTGTGCCGCCAGCACCAGTTCCTGTTCCAGCCGCGCCGGCTCGACGGGCACACCGAGCGCGGCGATGCGCTCGCGGATTTTTTCGCGCCAGGCGTCGCGGATGGCCGGCATGCGCGTGCCGATTTTCTGCGCCAGCTCCAGCACGCCGGCGGCGCGTTCCTCGATCAGCGCCGCCAGGCGCTCGCCCTCGCGCCGGCGGGTGGCCTTCAGTTCGGCAAAAGCGGCGTGCAGGCTGCGCAGCGCCTCGGCCTCGATGGCGTCCTGATCGCCCTCGGCGGATTTGATCACGCCCGGCCAGCGCAGCACGTCGAGCGGACTCAGCGGCATGGCGTGCGTGCCTAGGTGCTCGCGCACCTGCGCGGCGGCGGCCAGCAGCGCGCCGAGCGCCGGCTCGTTGATGTCGAGGCTGGCGGCGTCGGCCGGCGGCGTGTGGCGCAGGGTGATGTCCACCTTGCCGCGGCCGAGTTCGCGGCTGGCCAGCTCGCGCACGCGCGGTTCGAGACCGCGCAGCGCGTCCGGCAGGCGCAGCGACAGCTCCAGGTAACGGTGGTTGACGCTGCGCAGTTCCCAGGTGAATTCGCCGTGCGGCCCGCTGTGGCTGGCGCGGGCGAAGGCGGTCATGCTGGAAATCATGGGTGATCCAGGGCGAAGGGCAGGGGCCGGCAAGTGTAGCGGACGGCCCGGGCCGCCTCCGGCTGGCAGCCGGCTCGGGCCGGCGGGCTACAATGCCGGCCCGGCTTGCCCGCACCGCCGACGGCGGTGGCCACGGGCGCCGGCCCCATCTTTTGCCACCTCCAGGACACCCCATGCGCCCGAGCGGCCGCCGGCCGGACGAGCTCCGTCCGGTCACCATCACCCGTCATTTCAGCAAGCACGCCGAGGGCTCGGTGCTGATCGGTTTCGGCGACACGCGCGTCATCTGCACCGCCAGCGTGGAGGAGCGCGTGCCGGGCTTCAAGCGCGGTTCCGGCAGCGGCTGGGTGACGGCCGAGTACGGCATGCTGCCGCGCGCCACCCATTCGCGTAACCAGCGCGAAGCCGCCAGCGGCCGCCAGGGCGGGCGCACACTCGAAATCCAGCGCCTGATCGGCCGCGCGCTGCGCGCGGTGGTCGATCTCACCGCGCTCGGCGAGCGCACCGTCACGCTCGACTGCGACGTGATCCAGGCCGACGGCGGCACGCGCACGGCGGCCATCACCGGCGCCTACGTGGCGCTGGTGGACGCGGTGGCGAGCCTGCGCAAGCGGCGGGCGGTGACGCGCGATCCCATCCACGGCGCCGTCGCCGCGGTGTCGGTCGGCATCTTCGGCGGCCAGCCGGTGCTGGATCTGGACTATGCCGAGGATTCCACCGCCGAGACCGACATGAACCTGGTCATCAACGACGCCGGTGCCTTCGTCGAGATTCAGGGCACGGCCGAGGGCCACGCGTTCCGTACCGACGAACTGACGCGGATGCTCGCGCTCGGCCAGCAGGGCGTGGCCGAGCTGATCGCGCTGCAGCGCGCGGCGCTGGAGGGTTGATGCATCTGGTGCTGGCGAGCGGCAACCGCGGCAAGCTCGCCGAGCTGCGCGGGCTGCTGGCCGATCTGCCGCTGACGCTGGCGTCGCTGGCCGATTTCACCGCCGAGGCGGCCGAGGAGACGGCGCCCACGTTCGTCGAGAACGCCATCGCGAAGGCGCGCTTCGCCGCGCAGGCGAGCGGCCTGCCGGCGCTAGCGGACGATTCGGGCCTGGAAGTCGACGCGCTCGGCGGCGCGCCCGGCGTGCGCTCGGCGCGCTTTGCCGGGCCTGACGCCGACGACGCCGCCAACCGGCGCCTGCTGCTCGAGCGCCTGGCACACGTGCCGGCCGGCGCGCGCCGGGCGCGCTTTCGTTGCGTGCTGGTGTACCTGCGCCACGCGGACGATCCGTGGCCGCAGATTTTCACCGGCACCTGGGAGGGCGAGATCGCGCTCGAGGAAGCCGGCAGCCACGGTTTCGGCTACGACCCGTTGTTCTGGGTGCCGGCGCGGGGCTGCACCGCCGCCCAGCTCGCGCCGGCCGACAAGGCGCTGTTGAGCCACCGCGCGCAGGCCACGGCGGCGCTGCGCGCGTTTTTGCAGGATCGGCTCGCGCCTTCGCATGACTGACACGCCGGTGCTGGCGGTGCGGAATCTGGCCAAGTCCTACGCCGGCCGGCGGGCGGTGGATGGCGTCACGTTTCACGTGGCGCCGGGCGAGATCGTCGGCCTACTGGGGCCGAACGGCGCCGGCAAGACCACCATCATCAACATGATCTTGGGTCTGCTGGAGCCAGACGCGGGCGAGATCGCCATCGACGGCATCGATCTAGCCCGCCGGCGCGCGGCGGCGCTGTCGCGCGCCAATTTCACGGCCGTGTCGGCGGCGCTGCCGGGCAATCTGACGGTGCGCCAGAACCTGCGCCTGTTCGCCGGGCTGTATGCCGTAGCGCGGCCGCGCGCGCGGGTGGACGCGTCGCTGCGGGAGTTCGGGCTGGTGGCGCTGGCCGGACGACGCTGTGGGCTTTTGTCTTCCGGCGAGCAGGCGCGCGTCGGGCTTGCCAAGGCCATGCTGAACACGCCGGCGCTGTTGCTGCTGGACGAACCGACCGCCTCGCTCGATCCTGCCGCGGCGTTGGCGCTGCGCGGGCGTATCGTCGAACTCACGCGCGGGTCTGGGCGTGGCGTGCTGTGGACCTCGCACAACATGGCCGAGGTGGAGGCGGTGTGCGATCGGGTGCTGCTGCTGTCGCGCGGCCGCATCCTGCTCGACGGCGCGCCGTCGGCGTTGGTGCGCGAACACGGCGCGTCGTCGCTCGAAGCGCTGTTCCTGCGCCTGGCCGGCGGCGAGCTCGCATGAACGGCCGGCGTGTGCTGGCGCTGCTGCGCCGCCAGTTCGATCTCATGCGCTCGTCGCCGGCGCGCGTGCTGCCGCTGTTCGCCTGGGTGGCGGTGGACATGGTGCTGTG